>CADCTH010000489.1 GCA_902805495.1 uncultured Actinomycetospora sp. | reverse complement strand
CCTGCGCGACGCCGGCCGCCCCGGCCAGCGCGAGCCCGTAGGCTAACGGCCGGCCGAGGCACACCGCGCGGGCGCCGAGCGCCAGCGCGCGGGCGACGTCGGCGCCGCTGCGCACGCCGGAGTCGAGCAGCACCGGGGCCCGGTCGCCGACGGCCTCGACGACGCCGGGCAGCGCGTCGAGGCTCGCCACCGACCCGTCGACCTGGCGGCCGCCGTGGTTGCTGACCAGCACCCCGTCCACCCCGGCGTCGAGCGCGCGGCGGGCGTCGTCGGCGTGCAGGACGCCCTTGAGGACCACCGGCAGCCGGGTGCGCGAGCGCAGCGTCGCGATGTCGTCCCAGCTCAGGGTGGGCCGGGAGTAGACGCGCAGGAACGTCTCCACCGCGGCGCGCGGCAGCGGCGAGCGCAGGTTGTCGACGAACCGGCCGGGGTGGTGACGGCTGATCTCGACCAGGGTCCGCACCGCCGCGGGCGTCGGGCGCGGGGTCGGGCGCGGCGGACCGGACGCGGTCTCGCGCGTGAGCCGGGCGAACACGGGGTCCGAGGTGTACTGCGCGATGCCCAGGCCGCGGGCGAAGGGCAGGTGCCCGAGGTCGAGGTCGCGCGGGCGCCAGCCCAGCATCGTGGTGTCGAGGGTGACGACCACCGCGCCCGCCCCGGCGGCCTCGGCGCGCCGGAGGAAGCTGTCGACGAGGTCGTCGGAGGTCGACCAGTAGAGCTGGAACCACCAGCCGGCGGTCGCGTACGGGGCGATCTGCTCCATGGGGTGGCCGGCCTGGTTGGAGACGATCATCGGCACCCCGGCCTGCCCGGCGCCGTGGGCGACGGCGAGGTCGGCCTGGCCGGAGACCAGGTCGAGCGCCCCGATCGGTGCGAGCAGCACCGGGGCGTCGAGACGGCGGCCGAACAGCTCGACCGACGTGTCGCGCTCCCCCACCCCGCGCAGCACGCGCGGCACGACCTGGTGGCGGGCGAACGCGTCGCGGTTGGCGCGCACGCTCTCCTCGCTGCCCGCCCCGCCGGCGACGTAGGCCCAGGCCTTGCGCGACATCGCCCGCCGCGCCCGGCGCTCGAGCTCCGGGAACGCGGTCGGCACCACCGGCCGCCGCCCCGTGATGCCGCCCCGGTAGACCTCGTCCTGCCGCACCCGCCCGCTCTGGCTCACGGGCGTCATCCTCGTGCAAGCGTGGGGGCCACGCTGGCACTCAACGCCAGGAAATCCGCATCCTCGCCGGACACGGGTCGTCGGGAGGAGCGCGGTGAGCGCAGCAGCAGGGGCCATCGGGGGCACGACGGCGGCGGCGTTGGAGGCGACGGTTCGGGGCTACATGGACGCCTGCACCGCCGGTGACGCCGACGCGATCGCCGCCCACCTCACCGGCGACGCCCGGCACTACTTCCCGCCCGACATGTACGACGGTCCCTGGGTCGGGGGGCGCATGATCGCCGAGCGCTGGGCCACCGCGGTGCGCGAGCGCGGCTCGTCGTGGACCGTCGACGCGATCGTCGTCGACGAGCCGCGCCGGCAGGCGGTGTGCGAGTGGACCCACCACAAGGGCTCGCTCGGCGTGGTCCTTCGCGGCGCGGAGTGGTACGAGTTCGACGCCGACGGGCTGATCAGCGAGATCCGCGCCTACTACGCCTCGCCCCAGGCGCCCGACCTCGCCCGCCTCGAGCTCGGCGGCTTCGACTACGAGGGACGGGGCTACCCGCACGCCGGCCCGTGATCGTGGGGGCTTTCCTGGCGTTGAACGCCAGCGTGGCCCCCAGGCTGGCAGGTCAGGCGGGCAGGTGAGGCGGGCAGGTCAGGCGAGCTCGAGGAGGCCGGTGATCTGCGCGAGGATGGTCGGCCAGGTGGGGTGGGTCGGGTCGACGAGGGTGAAGTGGTCGCCCTCGACCTCCACGAGTATCGCGTCGTCCCCCGCCGACTGCGCGAGCTCGACGTACCGCCGGCTGATCGCGATCGGGACCCGGTCGTCGGCGGGCGCGTGCACCGCGCGCACCGGGACCCCGAGCGGCAGGCGCGCCGCGGGGTCGGCCTCGGCGTAGCGCTCCGGGTGCTCGTCGGGCGTCCCGCCGACGAGGTCGGGTACCGCGCTGCCGCCCACCCCGTCGCGCGCGGCGTCGGCGAGCGTCAGCACCCCGGCCAGCGACACCACGCCGGCGACCGGGACCCGCGACGCCACCCAGGTCGCCAGGTGCCCGCCCGCGGAGTGGCCGACGAGGACGCACGGCGGCTCGACCAGCGCCACCGCCGCCGCGACGTCGTCCAGCGTCGCCGGCCACGGCGCCTGCCCCACCCGGCGGTACTCGATGTTCCAGACGGTGTGCCCGCGCGCGGCCAGGTCGGCGGCCACCGGGGCGATGTGGTCGAGCCCGACCCGGGCGCGCCAGAACCCGCCGTGCAGCAGCACGACCGTCCCGGCGCCGGTCCCGCGGAAGACCTCGACGAACTGCGCGGGAGCGTCCCCGTAGGCACGACGCTGCGCGGACACCGTCACCGCACCCGCAGCATCGCGTCCAGCTCGACCGCGAAGCCCCGCGGCAGCGCCCGCACCCCGATCGCCGTCCGGGCGTGCTCCCCGCGCGCCCCGAACACCTCGGCCAGCAGGTCCGAGGCCCCGTCGACGACGGCGGGCTGGTCGGTGAAGTCGTCGGTGCACGTGACGTAGCCCCGCAGCACGAGCACCTGCGCGACGCGGTCGAGCGAGCCCAGCGCGTCGCGGGCCTGCGCGAGCAGGTCGAGCGCGCACGCCCGGGCCGCGGCGTAGCCGTCGGCGACCGTGAGGTCCGCGCCCAGCCGCCCGGTGTGCCCGTCGGCGCCCTGCCCGGCGAGGTGCAGCGTGTCGCCGGCCATCGTCCAGCCGCGGTAGCGCCCGGCGGGTCGGCGCAGGGCCGGGAGGGTCAGGCCGAGCTCGGCCAGGGTCTCCTCGGGCGAGATCACGGCGCCCACACCCGCCGTCGTCGCGGCTCGTCCGCGGGCAGCCCGAGGGCCTTGACGACCCGCGCCACCGAGCCGGCGGGGTCAGTCACGTCGAACAGCTCCGCGGCCATCCCCGCGGACCGCGCCCCGTCGAGGTTGGCCGCGAGGTCGTCGACGAACAGGCAGCGCCGCGGGTCCTCGCCGAGCGCCCGCGCCGCCACCCGGAACGCCTCGGGAGCGGGCTTGAGCACCCCGAGCCTGGCGGCCTCGAGGACGCCGTCGAACCGGGCCACCGCCGGGAACCGCGCCGGCCAGTCGTCGCCGAACCAGTGCGCCATGTCGTTGGTGAACGCGACGACCCGCACCCGCCCGGCCAGCCGCGCGATCAGCCCGAGGACCTCGTTCCGGACGTACGAGCAGTCCCGCCACAGCGCCCCGATGTCGATGTCCGGGCGCCGCGCGGCCAGCTTCGCCCAGTACTCCCGCTCCTGGACCTCGCCGCGCTCCACCGCCCGGTACTCCGCGTCGGCGCCCGTCGGGCCGGCCGGGAACCCGGGCACGACCGTCGACTCAAACAGCGTGGGGATCACGACCCCGCCCATGTCGAGCAGCAGCGTCCCGCCCCCGCCACGCGTGCGCCGCAGCGCCTGGCGACGCCGCGCCCGCACCGGGTCGACCGGCGCCGGCGCCCGCTGCCCCTCGGGAGGAGGCGAGCACGACGTCACGCGGGCTCCAGCACCGTCACCACACCCGAGCTCCCGTCCACCCGCACCCGCTGCCCGGTACGCAGGGTCGCGACGGCGTTGCCGGTGCCGACCACCGCGGGCATCCCGTACTCGCGGCACACGATCGCGGTGTGGCTCATGATCCCGCCGACGTCGGACACCGTGGCGGCCACGCGGGCGAACACCGGCGCCCACGCCGGCGAGGTGGCCGGGCAGACCAGCACGTCGCCAGGCTGCACCTCGGTGAGCTGCGACGGGTGCGTCACGACGCGCACCGGACCCTCGACGACGCCGGGCGAGCCCGCGGTGCCCCGCAGCACGCCGTCCTCGGTGTCGGTGCGCAGCCACTCCGACACCGTCGAGGTCGTGATGCCCCAGAGCATCACGGTGAACGGCTCGTCGATCGTCGTCGGCGGCGGGCCGAGCGCGGGCGGCGGCTCCCAGGCGCGCAGCGCCGTGTAGATCGCGCGGCGCCGGGCGATGATCGGGCGCCAGTACTCCGCGCCGCGCGGCCGGGAGCCCACCGACCAGCCCGCGACGCAGTCGTAGATCGCCTCGGCGACCTCGTAGCGGCGCAGGAAGAACATGTCCTCGGGCTCGTCGAACTCGCCCATCGTCGCCAGGGCACGCGAGAGCTCGTGGGACTTCGCCCAGAACGTCGCCCACATCCAGTGCTCGATGTAGAGCACGTGCTCCTCGATGTAGACGAACACCTGGCGCGCCAGCGCGACCGTGTCGTCGAAGGTCGCGCGGTCGGCCTCGTCGAGCAGCTCGCGGTAGCCCGCGGTGATCCGGTCCCGCTCGGCGAGGACCTCCTCGGTCGGCCGGTCGATCGAGCTGCCGTCGGCCAGGCGACGCAGGTACTCGCGGACCGAGGCGAGCGGGATGTTCGGGTCGTCGGCCCAGGTCGGGTACGTGTGGTAGCCGCCGGGATGGCCAGGGTCGGTGTTGATGAGGAACCACGGGTCGGCGGTGCGCTCCCAGTCGGCGATCCACTCGGCGCCCGCCGGGTCCTCGCGCAGGGCCGCGAACAGGGTGCCGGCGTCCTCGTCGCCCGCGATCCGGTCGGCGAGCCCGAGCCGTTGCGCCTCCTTCGCCAGCCGCTTGAGCTCGTCGTCGGGGCGGTAGAGCTCGACGCGCAGGCCGCCGACCATGCGGGAGATGGACTGGTCGGAGATGTCGGGGAAGGCCTGGCGGCACATCCCGAAGAACGTCAGGTAGGCCGCGTAGCCGATGTTGAGCAGCTCGAAGTGGTACTGGTACGTCTCGTACATCGTGAGCACGAGCCGGTCGAAGTCCCGGATCATGCGGAAC
The DNA here is from genome assembly GCA_902805495.1 of uncultured Actinomycetospora sp. Lineage (GTDB taxonomy): Bacteria > Actinomycetota > Actinomycetes > Mycobacteriales > Pseudonocardiaceae > Actinomycetospora. Next base: position 4,264 of record CADCTH010000489.1, on the reverse strand, counting down.
CCGGCGGAGTGCCCGGTGTGCGCGTAGACGGTCTCCTCGGGCTCGAGGTCGGGCAGCGGGTCGAAGCGGATCGCGCGGATCTCCTCGAGCTTCGCCATCACCTTGCCGCGCCACTCGTCGTAGATCGCGTCCCAGCGCTCGTAGTAGTGCCCGGCCCGCTTCCCGAACTCCTCGGCGCGCGCCGCGATGTCCTCCGGCGGCGCGGGCACCGGGGTCACGTAGAGCCGGCCGTTGACGATGCGCTGGTCGACCCCGAACGCCGGCGGCATCGCGAACACGCGGGTGTTGAACGCGCCGAGCGCCTGCCACCAGCACTCGCACTGGATCTCGTCGTAGGGGTGCAGGACGTCGGGGTGGTGCAGGCGGTCGGCGAACCAGAAGCGCTGCTCGTCGAGCTCGCGGCGCTCGGGCCCGAACAGGTGGTACCAGTCGTACATCGACTCCCAGCCCTCGGCGCCGTCGGGCGTCGGGACGTCGAACGGGCTCGGGAAACGGTCAGCCGCCATGGTCGGCGTCCTCTCGGGAGGAGCGGGTGAGGGTGGCGAGGACGGCGGAGAGGGCCGAGCCCACACCGGGCGCGGGGGCCGCCGAGCGGGGCGCGCGGGCGCTCCACACCGTCTCGGGTCGGGTCTGGAGCAGGTGGACGGCGTCCGGTCCGCCCGGGTCGGCGACCGCGAACTCGCCGTCCTGGGGGACGCCCGCGTCCCGCTCGACGCGGCGCGCGACGGCGAGCAGCGCGGCGAGCTCGGCGTCGTCGAGGCACGGGCGCTCGCGGTCGTCGGGCGCGACGTCGGCGACGACCGTGCCCGGCCCGTCGTCGGTGCGCGTCAGCCGCGTGGGCTTGACGGCGATCTCGCGGCGCACGACCTCGCCGCTGATCTTGTCGATCACGAACCGGTCGGGCGTGACCTCGCCGGACACCAGCGGCTCGCCGAGCCCCCAGACGGCCTCGCAGACCACGGTGGAGCGGTCGCCGTTGGCGGGGTTGAGGGTCATGAACACCCCGGCCGCCCGCGCGTCGACCATCTCCTGGACGACGACCGCCATCGCGCCCGCTCCCGCGCCGACCGCGGCCCGCCGGCGGTAGGAGATCGCCCGCGCGGTGTAGAGGCTCGCCCAGCAGCGCGCCACGGCATCCGCCACCGCGTCGGGTCCGCGCAGCTCGAGGTAGGTGTCGTGCTCGCCGGCGAACGACGCGCCCGCGGCGTCCTCGCCGACCGCCGACGACCGCACGGCCACCCGGGTGTCCACACCGATCCGGGCCGTGTAGGCCTCGCGCACCGCGTCGAGCACGGGGCTGGACCGCGCGGTCTCCAGCAGCGTCGCCCGCGCGCGCTCCGCGGCCTGCTCGAGGACGTCGAGCGGGGCGTCCGGGTCCAGGCCGCGCAGGGGCGCCTCGACGTCGACCCCGTCCCCCAGCGCCGCGGCGAACGCCGCCGTCGAGACGACGAACCCGGCGGGGACGCGGCCCCCGAGGGCGACCAGGCGGTGCAGGCCGGCGCCCTTGCCGCCGACCACGGCGGCGTCGGCCGCGGCGGGGTCATCCAGCCCGATCACCCAGGGCCCGCTCACAGCTGGTCCCACCCGGCGACGAGCGCGACCACCGCCGCGTCCACGCAGCTGCGACCGGTGGCGGCCGCGGCGGCCTCGTCGGTCGCGACCAGCACCGTCGTCCCCGTCCCGGCGTCGAGCAGGTCGACCGCGACGCGCCGCTGCTCGCTGCCGGGCTCGCGCACGATCACCATCCGGAGACCGCCGAGCCCGTCCACCTCGCGCTCGGACCACACCCGGCCGACGACCTCGCCGAGGATCACTGCGACGCCCGCGGGGCCTCGATGGCGCGGGCGAGCCGGTCGGCGCTCCCGTTCTCCAGCAGCCCGACCGACACCCCGTGGGGCTTCGGGTAGACCTGGGCCGCGCGCAGCTCGCCGTACTGCTCGACGGCCGCCGAGCCGGCGTTGACGGCCTGGCGCACGGCGGCGAGCGAGCCGCGGACGGCGACGGCCAGATAGCCGCTGGAGACCCGGTCGATGGTCACGGTCTCGACGTCGGCGGTCTTCATCATCGCCTCGATCCCCGCCGCGAGGGCGACCACGCCGCGCGTCTCGAGGATCCCGATCGCACCGCTGCCCCGTTCCGTCATCGGGCCAGCTCCGCTTCGCTCCGTGTCCCTGCGCCCACGATCAGCTCCCCACCATCGCCATGTCGCTCGCCAGCGACTGGACCGGCGTGCACGGGCTGGCGAACACGATCGACTTCACGGCGCGCCCGGAGACCGCGCGGGCGACCTCCTCGCCGACCTCGACAGCCTCCTCGACCGTCGCGAGGTCGCCGGTGACCGCCACGGCGACGAGCCCGCCGCCGAGGCGCACCGCCCCGCGGACCTCCACCTCGGTCGCCTTGACCATGGCGTCGACCGCGTCGAAGACGGGCACGAACCCCTCGGCCTCGATGAAACCCACTGCTCGTGCCACCAGTTCTCCCTAGTCCGAGTCGGATCCCCACCACACGACCGCCGCCCCCGTGCCCCAGATCGGGCCGTAGGCGAGGACTTCACCGGGCCGGTCCACCGCCCCCGCGCCGTCGAGGAACGCGAACGCGCGGAACTGGCTGTCGGCCTGCGCCGCCTCGCCGAACTGGGGGCTCATCGCGAGGACCTCCGCGCGGTCGCCCGCCCGGATCGCGTCGAGGACCTTGCGGTTCCAGCGGTCGTGGACGTCGGGGACACGATCCTCGGCCGGCGCGATCCAGCGCCCGGTCAGGCCCGACGACAGCCCGCTGACCGCGACCACCCCGAGCCGGCGGCCCAGGGCCTGCGCCGCCCGCACCCCGGCGGCCGCGACCGCGGCCATCGCCGAGGGGTCGGCGTAGAGGTTGCACGAGACCGTCGCCCAGCGGCCCTCGCCCCGCGGGTCGAGCAGGCGCGAGGCGACGATCGTGCCGGTGTCGACGGGGAAGCCCTCGTAGAGCGTGCGGCGGGCCTGCATCCCGGCGGCGTCGATCGCGTCCGCCCAGCGGTGGGCGAGCTCGGTGTCGACGGCGAGGTCGTGGTCGAGGTGGCCGAAGTCGTAGCGGTACCAGTTCTCGTCGGTCCGCCGTCCACGCAGCCGCGCGTCGCACTGGACCTGGTGCCCGAGCACGGTGAACCACTGCGTCGAGAGCAGGAGCACCGAGTCGACGCCCGCGGCGCGCAGGCGGTCGCCGACCGTGCGGGTGGCAGCGGCGAGCTCGGCCCAGCTCGGGGCCGGGTCGGAGGCCAGCAGGTGCGGCATGGCCGGGACGAGCGCCGCGGGCGGGAGACGGAGCTGGAAGGGGAGCACGCCGATAGGGGAGCTCGACCCGTGAGGCGCAGTCACGGGACCCACTCCACGACCGCGTTCCCCGTCGCGATCACGGTGCCGTAGGCGAGCACGTCGCCGGCGATGTCCGGCCAGCCCATCGCCGCGAGCAGCCAGGTGAGGCTGCCGGCCTTGGTCTCCGACGAGGTCGCCTCGATGTGCGCCGGCACGGCATCCTTGAGCCGCGACGTCGGGCCCTCGCGGATCGTCTGCAGCAGCTCCATGTCGCCCGCGTACTGGGCATGGCTGAACGGCCGCTCGACGCCCATGTCCTCGGGGAGCTCGGGCTCGGTGTCCCAGTGCAGGTGCGACAGCGAGTTCGACCCCAGCAGGACCGCGCGGCGTCCGGTGCGCTCGATCGCGCGCCGGGTCGCGGCACCGAGCGTCTTCATCTCGGCCAGCGAGGCGTCGGAGTAGTAGTACGGGTTGTTGTTGGCCGAGAGCGAGACCACCGGCAGGTCCCAGGCCGGGTTGGCCAGGTGCAGCGCGCCGATCGTCGCGTAGTCGACGCGCACGCCCTCCTCGCGCAGCGGGCTGGTCACGAGCCCCGCGTTCTCGCCCTCCTCGACGATCGCCTCGGCGAGATCGACGTCGGTGCGGAAGTCGTAGTGGTAGCGGAACAGGTGCGGGAAGATCGGCTCGACGGAGATCCCGCGCGGGTTCGGCACGCAGTTGACGTGGTGGCCGACCATCGTGATCCAGTGCGGCGCGTGCACCACGAGCACGTCGGGGCGGTGCGCCTTCAGCCGCCGGCGCAGCTCCTCGTAGCCCCAGCGCAGCACCTCCCACCCGCCGGTCGAGCGCGGCTCGTTCTGGGGCGGGTTCTCGGCGTAGACCAGGTGCGGCGGGTGCGGGGCGAGGTAGCCGGCGACGATCCCGCCCCGCCCGTCGGTGGCCCCCGCCGCCGGCCGCGCGGCGGGGGCGGG
>CADCTH010000488.1 GCA_902805495.1 uncultured Actinomycetospora sp. | reverse complement strand
GTACGAGAACACCGGCCCCCGCGCGCACGTCATGGCCGCCGAGCTGATCGAGGCCGGGGTTGACGTGCACGCGATCTACCGCCGCCTCTACGAGGGCGTGCCGCAGGCCAAGCTCGACCTGCTCGCGCGCGGCCTGGCCAACGTGCGCCGCTTCGACGGCGGGCTGGTGACCGTGACGTCGCTCGGCAAGGCCGACTACGAGCAGGCCGCCGCCGACGAGTCCTTCTCCGAGGGCGTCGTCGACCACCTGCGCGCCCTCGAGGGCACCGCGGTGGCGGGCCTGGTCCGCGAGCGCATGACCGAGAACGGCAAGGGCCGCTTCAAGGTGTCGCTGCGCGCGGCCGACGATCGCGTCGACGTCTCGCGCATCGCCCGCGCCCTCGGCGGCGGCGGGCACCGGCGGGCCGCGGGCGCCACGACGGACCTCGAGCTCGAGGAGCTCGTGGACTTCATACGGCGTGGCGTCGCCGACCAGCTCTGACGCCGTCCTGCTCGCCGACAAGCCGGCCGGCGTCACGTCCCACGACGTCGTCGCCCGGGTGCGGCGAGAGCTCGGCCGCGGCGTGCGCGTCGGCCACTCGGGGACGCTGGACCCGTTCGCGACCGGCCTGCTGCTGGTCCTCGCGGGCCGCGCCACGCGCGTCCAGCGCTTCCTGATGGCGCTGCCCAAGCGCTACGAGACGGTGGCGCGGCTGGGATGGACGTCCACGACCGGGGATCCCGAGGGCGAGCTGGCGCCCGGGCGGATTCCGCCGGACCCGCTCGCGCTGCCCACCGGCACGATCCGCCAGCGCCCGCCCGCCTACAGCGCGATCAAGGTCGGCGGCAAGCGCGCCTACGCGCTGGCCCGGGCGGGGGAGGCGGTGGAGGTCCCGGAGCGCGACGTGCAGGTCCACCTCTTCGAGCAGCGCTGGCGGGAGGGCGATCGCGCCGCGTTCACGATCGAGTGCTCGTCCGGGACGTACGTGCGGTCGCTGATCGCCGACCTCGGCGACGCCTATTGCGCCGAGCTGCGCCGGACGGCGATCGGGGCCTTCGACGTGGCCGACGCCGGCACCTGGGTCCCGCTCGAGGACGCGCTCGGCTTCCTGCCGGCGGTGACCCTCGACGCGGACGCCGGCCGCCGCGCGAGCCACGGCCAGCGGGTGGAGGGGGAGGCCGCCGCCCCGGTCGTGCGCCTGGTCGATCCGGACGGGCTGGTGGCGCTCGCCGAGCCCCGCGAGCCTGGCCTGCTCAAGCCCGTCGTAGGCTTCCGCGGCTGATGGCCAAGGTCACCTGGCTCCCCGACGCGGTCACCCGCCCCCGGCACGTCGCCGTGGGGGAGTTCGACGGCGTGCACCTCGGGCACCGCGAGGTCATCCGCGGCGCCGACACCGTCCTCACCTTCGAGCCGCACCCGCGGGCGGTCGTGGCCCCGAACGCGGCGCCCAAGCTGCTGACCGGGCTCGACGTCAAGGCCGAGCTGGTCGGGCGGCTCGGGGTGCGCGAGCTGGTGGTCATCCCGTTCGACGGCGCGTTCGCCGCCCAGTCGCCGCAGGGCTTCATCGACGACGTGCTGGTGGGCGCCCTGGGCGCCGACCGCGTCTCCGTGGGGGAGAACTTCCGCTTCGGCCACAAGGCGGCCGGCGACGTCGAGCTCCTGCGCGCCCAGCCGGCCTTCGAGACCCGCGTGGCGACGATGGTGGAGGTCGACGGCGAGATCGTCTCCTCGACGCACATCCGGGGCCTCGTGGTCGCCGGGGAGGTCGACGTCGCCGCGCGCTTCCTCGGGCACCCGTTCGAGCTGCGCGGGATCGTCCAGCACGGCGACAAGCGCGGGCGCACGCTCGGCTACCCGACGGCGAACCTCGTCCCCGACGACGCCCACGTGTGCCCGGGCCACGGCGTCTACGCCTGCCGCGCGGGGATCCGGGACGGCGACGGCTGGCGCTGGCTGGCGGCGGCCACGAGCATCGGCGTCCGCCCGACGTTCGTGACGGGCCGCGGCGTGCTCGTCGAGGCCTTCCTGCTCGACTTCGACGGCGACCTGTACGACCGGGAGCTGCGGCTGGAGTTCGTCGCCCGCCTGCGCGGGGAGAAGCGGTTCGACTCGGCCGCAACGCTCGTCGAGCAGATGGACCGCGATGTAGAACAAGCGCGGAGCCTGGTCGCCGCGCGGGTGTAGACGCCGCGTCGGTTCGGGTAGTGGTCGGGCAGTGCGCGTCCTCGTCGCCCACCAGCAGCAGGCGGTCCGCCGGCAGGTCCGTGGGTGGCTCGAGCCACTCGACTACGCCGTCGACGAGGCGGCCGACGCCGACGCCGTCCGCGCGCTGCTGACCGATCAGGACCCTCTCGTCGTCCTGGCCGAGCGCGAGCTGTGCGACCGCGACGGCGCCCGGCTGCTGTCGGAGATCAAGCGCGGCCCGGCCGGCCACCACACCGCGGTGATCCTCATCGCGCCCGGGATCGCCCTCGACGATGCGGTGGTCGAGCTGCGCCGGGGCGCCCACGATTTCGTGCTCGAGCCGATCCAGGC
>CADCTH010000487.1 GCA_902805495.1 uncultured Actinomycetospora sp. | reverse complement strand
CGCCGCCGGCCCCCGTCGCGGTGCCCGCCGGGGCCGGGGCCGGGGCGGCCGCGGCCGCCACCGAGGCCGACGTGGACCACCGGCGGCCCTGGATCGTCACCGTGATCGCCGGCCTCACCGCGCTCGCGGGCCTGCTGCACCTGCTGGTGCACATGCCGTTCGTCCACGAACGCCTCGGCGAGCGGGTGAACGTCGACCTCGTGCCGCCCTGGTTCGCCGTCACCGGGCACGTCCTGTCGGCGGCGATCGGGCTGCTCCTGCTGCTGCTCGCCGACCAGCTGGCCAAGCGCAAGCAGGCCGCGTGGCGGGTGGCGGTCGCGGTGTCGGCGATCGCCGTCGTCGCCCACGTCCTCAAGGGGCCGCACCAGGTGGGCCTGGGCATCGGCGTCGCCCTGCTCGTGCTGCTGGTGGTGGCGCGCGGGCAGTTCCGGGCCCCCGCCGACCCGCCGTCGCTGCTGCGGCTGCTGCGCTTCGTCCCGGTCTACCTCGCCGCGGTGCTGGCCTTCGGGTTCGTCTCCCTGGGCCTGCAGAGCGGGCGGATGACGCCCGACCTGACCTTCCTCGGCGGGCTGGAGACGATCTTCGGTGGCCTCGTGGGGCTCGACGGGCCCTACGTCTTCGAGCGCCGCGTGTTCGCCGCGACGTTCCCCGCCGCGCTGCTCGCGCTCGGGGTCGTCGGGCTGGTCGTCTTCCTCGTCCTGCTGTTCCGCCCCCTGACCGCGCGCGACCCGCACACCCGCGACGACTGGACCCGCGCCCAGACGCTGGTGCACACCTACGGCTGGGACACCCTCGCGGCCTTCGCGCTGCGCGACGACAAGAGCTTCTTCTTCGGCTCCGACGGCCGCGCGATGATCGCCTACACCTACCTCGGCGGCTACGCCCTGGCCGCCGGCGACCCGATCGGCGACGAGGCGTCCCTGCCGCGGGTGGTGGACGAGTTCCTGGCCATGTGCGCCCAGCGCGCCTGGACCCCCGCGTTCCTCGCCGCCCGCGAGGAGGACACCCGCGAGGGCGGTCTGCTGGCCTCGCGGGGCTTCCGGTCGTTCTACCTCGGCGACGAGGCGATCATCGACTGCCCGTCGTTCACGCTCGAGGGGCGCGAGCGCAAGAGCGTGCGCGCCGCGGTGCGCCGCGTGGAGCGCCACCACCACTTCCAGCTCATCGCCGAGTCGGCGGCCTCGCCGAAGCTGGTCGCGGCGCTGAACGCGATCTCGGAGAAGTGGCGGGGCAAGGACCCGGAGCGCGGGTTCACGATGTCGCTGTCGCAGGACATCACCGGCTCGGCCGCCAACAGCGACTTCCTGCTCTGCGTCGCCCTCGACGCCGACGGGGTGCCCGGCGGCTTCCTGCGCCTCGTTCCGGCCTACGGCGGCCCGGCCACCGGCACGACCTTCGGGTACACGCTGGACCTCATGCGCCACGACCCGGGCGCGCCGAACGGCATGACCGAGTTCCTCATCGCGAAGAGCGCCCTCGCGCTCGGCGAGCGGGGGGTCACGCGCCTGTCGATGAACTTCGCGATGTGGGGCCGGCTGTTCGCCGAGGACGTGCCGTTCACGGCGACGCAGAAGCTGGCCCGCCGCGCGGTGGGTGTGCTCAACCCGTTCTTCCAGGTCCGCTCGCTGCACGACTTCAACGCGAAGTTCGGGCCGCAGTGGCTGCCGCGCGTGCTGGCCTACCGCAGCCCGGCGGACCTGCCGCGGGTCGGCCTGCTCTACGCCGGCGCCGAGGGCTTCCTCGCCGTGCCGGGCCTCGGGCCGCTGTTCGTCCCGGCGGCGGTGGGCGGCGCACCGGCGCCGTCGACCACCGGGGGTCCGGCGTCCGCTCCGGCCGCCGCGTGAGCGTCATCGAGCAGCACCCACGGCGCACGAAGGGCAACGGGTTCGGGGACGTGGTGCTGGTCGTGGTGCTCGTGCTGATGGCGCTCGCGGTCGTGCTCGTGGTGGTGGTCATCGCCGCCGGCGGCGACCGCTCGCGCCAGGGCCCGCGCGGGTCCGGGGCGCTCGACGCGCTCGAGGCCGACATCACCGCGTCGGGCCTCGCGATCTGCTCGCGTGCCGACGTACCCGACCCGCGCGCCACCGACGCGGTCGCCGCCCGCACCCTGGTGGTCGCGACGTCGCCGGGGGCCTGCGGCGGGGACAGCGTGCTGGTGCAGGCGGACGCGTTCACCGACGCCGCCGCCCGCGACGCCGCCGCCCGCGGCGTCGAGGGCCAGGTGCGCCCGCGGGGCGCGGAGAGCGTGCGGACCTACGGCGACCTCGTGGTGGTCACCCGCGGCGGCGGGGACGACGGGGCCGCCGACCGGCTGGAGGCGACGCTGCTCGCGAAGGGTGCGCGGTGAACGTCAAGCTCGGGATCCTCGCCCTGGCGATGATCAACATCGCGGCGATCGTCAGCGTCCGCAACCTGCCGGTCATGGCCGAGTACGGCTGGTCGATGCTGGCGCTGTTCGCCCTGTCGATCGTGGTGTTCCTCGTGCCGATCGCGATGGTCGCCGCCGAGCTCGGCACCGGCTGGCCCCGCGACGGCGGCGTGTACGCCTGGGTCAAGGAGGCGTTCGGCGAGCGCGCCGGCTTCCTGGCCGTGTGGTGCGACTACGCCGAGAACGTCGCCTGGTTCCCCACCGTGCTCTCGTTCATGGCCGCGAGCCTCGCCTACGCGATCGACCCCTCGCTGGCCACCGACAAGGTCTTCCTCGTCGTGGTCATGCTCGCGTTCTTCTGGGCCACGACGATCGTGAGCCTGCGCGGGGTGGGCACGTCGTCGTGGATCGGCTCGGTGGGCACGATCGCCGGCTCGATCATCCCGGCGATCGGCCTGGTCGTGCTCGCCGCGGCGTTCCTGGCCCAGGGCAACCCGACGCAGATCCCGTTCTCCGCCGGCGCGCTGGTGCCCGACGTGGAGATCAACAACCTGGCCTTCCTCGGCGGGATCATCCTGCTCTTCACGGGCATGGAGATGGCGGGCTTCCACGCCCGCGACACCCGCGACCCCGGGCGCACCGTGCCCCGCGCCATCGCCCTGTGCGTCGGCGTCGTGGTGGTGTTCTCGGTGGTCGGGTCGCTGTTCCTCGCGATGGTCGTGCCCGCGTCGGAGATCAGCCTGGTGTCCGGGACGATGGAGCTCTTCTCGCGGGTGCTCGAGCGCCTCGGCATCGGCTGGGCGGTCGCCCCGCTGGCGCTGGTGGTGGCCTTCGGCGGCGTCGCCCACCTCGCGCCCTGGATCCTCGGGCCCGCCAACGGCGTCGCCGCCGTCGCCGCGAAGGGCTCGGCGCCGGCGCGGCTGGGCCGGCTCAACGCGAACGGCGTCCCGGTGACGCTGCTGCTCCTGCAGGGTGCCGCGGGCACCGTGTTCACGCTGCTGTTCCTGCTCGTGCCCAGCGTCAGCACGTCGTACTGGATGCTCTCGGCCGTGACCGCGCAGATCGTGATCATCATGTACTCCCTGATGTTCGCCGCCGTGGTGCGGCTGCGGCACACCCAGCCCGACACCCCGCGGCCCTACCGCATCCCCGGCGGCCTGCCCGGCGTCTGGGCGGTCGGCGGGATCGGGCTCACCGGGTGCGTGTTCGCCTTCGTGCTCGGGTTCGTCCCGCCCGGCCAGCTGGCCACCGGGAACACGGTCACCTACGTGCTGCTGCTCGCGGTCGCCGTGGTCGTGCTGTCCGCCCCGCCGTTCGTGTTCGCGGCGCTGGCGCGGCGGCGGGCCGGTGAGGAGACCGAGGCGGTGCCGGCGGGGTGAGCGTCAACGGCATCGCCGAGGTCGACATCACGACGAACTCGTTCCTCGGCACGGGGGCCCTCGTGGCCCTGGTGGTCGTGCTGCTGCTGGTGTTCGTGCTGCGCTCGCGCGTCGGGCGGTTCACCCGCCTGGGCCGCACGGTGGTCGTGCTGGTGACCTCGGTGCTCGTCCTGCTCGGCGTCGGGGCCGGGGTCAACGCGCACTTCGACTACTTCCGCACCCTCGGCGACGTGATGGGGCTGCCGCCGTCGGACGAGGTGGAGCTGGCCGCCCTCCTCACGCGCACGGACCGGCCCGCGCAGGGCGTCGTCACCACCACGGTGCTGCCGGGCCGGACGTCGGGGTTCACGGCCCGCCCGGGCACGATCTACGTCCCGCCGGCCTGGTTCGCGCGCCCGCGTCCCGAGCTGCCGGTGGTCGTGCTGCTGCACGGCACCCCGGGCACCCCGCAGGACTGGCTGGACGGAGGCCAGGCAGCGGCGACCGCGGACGCGGACGCCGCCGACCACGGCGGGTCGGCCCCGATCCTCGTCATGCCCGACATCAACGGCGGCCTCGACGCCGACAGCGAGTGCGTCGACGGCCCGGTGGGCAAGGTCGAGACCTACCTGACCGCCGACGTCCCCGACTTCGTCCGCCAGGTGTTCCACACCGCGGCGCCGGGGCGGGGCTGGGCCGTGGCGGGCCTGTCCGAGGGCGGCTCCTGCTCGCTGATGCTCGCCCTGCGCCACCCCCAGCTGTTCGGGACGTTCGGCGACTACGCCGGGCTGGCCGGGCCGCGCGCGGGCGACACCAACGACGACACCGCCTCGGCCGTCGCCCAGCTGTTCGGGGGGTCGCAGCAGGCGTTCGCCGCGCACGAGCCGTCGTCGCTGCTCACCGGTCGCCGCTTCCCCGAGCTCGGCGGCTGGTTCGAGGTGGGCGACGCCGACACCGAGCCCTACGCCGCGG
>CADCTH010000486.1 GCA_902805495.1 uncultured Actinomycetospora sp. | reverse complement strand
GCCCACGAGCACGACGGTCCCCGGACCACGCTGCAGCACCGTGCCGCCCGTGAACCGTCCCTGCGGCACCTCGACGACGTCCTGCGACGGCACGACGCGCCAACCCGGGAGCAGGGCCAGGGACGTGGCCGACGCAGCGTCGGGCACGCGCTCCTCGCCCGGGGCGACGGCCGGAGACGGCTCGGGCTCCTCCGTCGGGCTCGGTGACGGGGCCTCGGACGGGGCCTCGGGCGGGGCCACGGACGGGGCCTCGGCCGGGCCCGGATCGCTCGCCGTCGACTCCGTGGCCAGGCGCAGGGCGGCCGCGCGGTCGGCGCCCACGGCGCCGGCGAACACCGCGACGAGGCCGGCGAGCACCAGCACGAACGCGCACGCGGTCACCGACCGCCACCACCAAGGCTGCATCGGTCGCCGACCGTAGGCCGCGGGTGGCGCACGACCCGCACCGGGGCGTGCTGTGCGGCGGCGTCACGCGTGTGGTCACGGCCACGCCGACGGCCGCGACGAGCCGGGGCCGAGTGCGAGAGAGTGACTCGGCCGGGCCGCCGTCCGGCCGACCTAGACTGCCCCGACCGTCCCGGTCCACCGAAGGATCCCCCAGGAGGTCAACCGATGGCCGCGTCCGCCCCGACGGGGTTCGACCCGCTGCACACCGTCCTGGTCGCGAACCGCGGCGAGATCGCGGTGCGGGTGGTGCGTGCGTGCGCCGACGCGGGCCTGAAGAGCGTCGCGGTATACGCCGACCCGGACCGGGACGCGCCGCACGTGCGCCTCGCGGACCAGGCGTTCGGGCTCGGCGGCGAGACCGCCGCGGATTCCTACCTCGACATCGAGAAGCTCCTGCACGCGGCGCGGGAGACCGGGGCGAACGCGGTGCACCCGGGCTACGGGTTCCTCTCGGAGAACGCCGACTTCGCCCAGGCCGTCATCGACGCCGACCTCATCTGGATCGGGCCGTCGCCGCAGGCCATCCGCGACCTGGGCGACAAGGTCACCGCCCGCAAGATCGCCGAGCGCTCCGGGGCGCCGCTGGTGCCGGGCACCAAGGACCCGGTCGCCGACGCCGACGAGGTCATCGCGTTCGCCGACGAGCACGGGCTGCCGGTGGCCATCAAGGCGGCCTTCGGCGGTGGTGGCCGCGGCATGCGCGTGGCGCGCGAGCGCGACGAGATCGCCGAGATGTTCGACGCCGCGGTCCGCGAGGCGGTCTCGGCGTTCGGTCGCGGCGAGTCGTTCGTCGAGCGCTACCTCGACCGGCCCCGCCACGTCGAGGCGCAGGTGCTGGCCGACCAGCACGGCAACTGCATCGTCGTCGGCACGCGGGACTGCTCCCTGCAACGACGTCACCAGAAGCTCGTCGAGGAGGCGCCCGCGCCGTTCCTCACCGACGAGCAGCGCAAGCGCATCCACACCTCGGCCCGCGACATCTGCGTCGAGGCCGGCTACTCGGGCGCCGGCACCGTCGAGTTCCTCGTGGGCGAGGACGGCACGATCTCGTTCCTCGAGGTCAACACCCGCCTGCAGGTCGAGCACCCGGTCTCCGAGGAGACCAGCGGACTCGACCTGGTGCTCGAGCAGTTCCGCATCGCCGCCGGGCAGCACCTGCGCTTCCCGTCGGACCCGACCCCGCGCGGGCACGCGATCGAGTTCCGCATCAACGGCGAGGACGCCGGGCGCGGCTTCCTGCCCGCCCCGGGCACGGTCACCCGATTCGTCGCCCCCGACGGCCCTGGCGTGCGGGTCGACTCCGGGGTCGAGACCGGCACGGTGATCGGCGGTCAGTTCGACTCGATGGTCGGCAAGCTCATCGTCACCGGCGAGGACCGCGAGCAGGCGATGGCCCGCTCGCGTCGCGCGCTCGCCGAGCTCGTCGTCGAGGGCCTGCCGACGGTCATCCCGTTCCACCGGGCCGTGCTCGACGACCCCGCGTTCACCGCTCCGGACGGCGCCGAGTCGTTCACGGTGCACACGCGCTGGATCGAGACCGAGTTCGACAACCAGATCCCGCCGTTCGAGGCCGCGCCGGCCGAGGACGACGAGGAGGTCGCGCCGCGCCAGACCGTGGTCGTCGAGGTCGGCGGCAAGCGCCTCGAGGTCTCGCTGCCGGGCGACCTGGCGATCGGCGGGGGCGGCGGCGGGCGCGCCGCGGCGCCGAAGAAGAAGTCGCGCAAGCGCTCCGGCGGCGGGACGAAGGTCTCCGGCGACGCGGTCACCGCGCCCATGCAGGGCACCGTGGTCAAGGTCGCGGTCTCCGAGGGCGACACGGTGGCCACGGGCGACCTCGTGGTGGTGGTCGAGGCCATGAAGATGGAGAACCCCGTCACCGCGCACAAGGACGGCGTGGTCACCGGGCTGACCCTCGAGGCGGGCGCGAGCGTCAACCAGGGCGCCGTGATCTGCGAAATCCCCGACGCGGGCTAGACGCGCATACTGGGCGCATGCCGGACGTGGGGGCGCACGAGCGGGAGCTGGCGATGGAGGCCCTCGACGCCCACCGCCGCGACGGGCGCCTGGAGCGCGGGGAGCACGCCAGCCGGTGCGCCGCAGCGGCCCGGGCGACCACCCGGGCGCAGCTCGACGCCCTGTTCCGCGACCTGCCCGAGCCGCACCCGGCCTACCCGTCCGCCGCACACGCTGTCCCCGCCCCGCGCCCCGAGCCGGTCGGGACACCGGGCGCGCCGGACCTCCCCGAGCTCGTCGCACCCGCGGGCGCCGCGATCGCGCGGCACGCCGGGCTGATCTCGCTGCTGACCCCGGCCGTGGCCGCGGTGCTCTTCGCGATCAGCGGCGGGCGGTTCCCGTGGGTCTTCGTGCTCGTGCCCGTCGTGCTGGCGACGGTGGCGTACATCTCGTACCGCAACCAGCAGTGAGCGGATCACCCGGCACGGGCGCCGCGCGGGAATAGACGGCCTGCTCCCGGCGCTGGTCTGCAGGTCCGGAATCCGTTCGCCTGTCGGGGGTCGGTGTGATGCTCTGTCCATCACGCCGTGACCGTCACGGACGCCGCTGTGAGGGAGAACGATGACCGGCCCGACCCCCGCCGTCGAGCGACGTGACACCACGTCGGCACGCCCGATGGTGATCATCATGACGCTCGTCGTGTCGGCGTTCGTCATGATCCTCAACGAGACGATCCTGTCGGTCGCGCTGCCCCACCTGACGGTCGACCTCGGGGTCTCGGCCACGACGGTGCAGTGGCTCACCAGCGGGTTCCTGCTCACGATGGGCGTGGTCATCCCGACCACCGGGTTCATCCTGCAGCGGTTCACGCCCCGCCAGGTCTTCCTGGCCGCCATGACGCTGTTCAGCACGGGCACGCTCATCTGCGCGCTCTCGCCGGGCTTCCCGTTGCTGCTGGCCGGCCGGGTGGTGCAGGCGGGCGGCACCGCGGTGATGATCCCGCTGCTCATGACCTCGGTGATGCGCCTGATCCCCGCCGAGCGGCGCGGCGCCACCATGGGCACGATCTCGATCGTCATCGCCGTGGCGCCGGCCGTCGGCCCCACCATCGGCGGCCTCATCCTCGCCTCGCTCGACTGGCGCTGGATGTTCTGGAGCGTCCTGCCGCTGTCCGTGGCCGCGCTCGTCGTCGGCTTCGTGATCTTCCGGGTCGCGAGCGAGACGCGGTCGACCCCGCTCGACCTGCTCTCGGTGGCGCTGTCCTTCCTCGGCTTCGGCGGCCTCGTGTACGGCCTGTCGACGCTGGGTCACGGCGGCGACGCCGTGCTTCCGCCGTGGGTGGCCCTGGTGATCGGGGCCGTCGCCCTGGCCGTGTTCGTCGCCCGCCAGCGGCAGCTCCAGCGCTCGGAGTCGGCGCTGCTCGACCTCCGGCCGTTCGGCCACCGGCCCTTCGTGGTCGCGATCATCCTGTCGGCGCCGCTGTTCATCTCGCTGCTGGTCGCCGGGGCGATCCTGCTGCCGATCTACCTGCAGAACGTCCTGGGGCTCAGCGCGGCGGTCACCGGCCTCGCCGTGCTCCCCGGCGGCCTCGTGCTCGGCTTCATGGGACGCCCGGTCGGCCGCCTGTTCGACCGGGTCGGCGCCCGCCCGCTCGTCATCCCGGGGGCCATCGGTCTCGCGGTGTCGATGTGGACGTTCGCCGCGCTGGGCCAGAACGCCGAGCTGTGGATGGCCATCGCCGCGCACATCCTGCTCATGGTGTCGCTCGGCCTGATGATGACGCCGCTGCTCACCGAGGGGCTCTCGGTGCTGCCCGAGAACCTGTACTCGCACGGCAGCGCGATCCTCACGACGCTCCAGCAGGTCGCCGGTGCGGCCGGCGCCGCGGGCTTCGTGACCATCGCCGCGATCGGGTCGACCTCGGCCACCGGCACGCCGGACGCGAGCGGGCTGCGGCTGGCGTTCATGGCCGCGGGCGTCATCGGGCTCATCGCGGTGGGCGTCTCGTTCATGGTCCGGCGCAGGCCGGCCGGCGACGACGGCCCGGCCGAGCAGCCGGCCGACGAGCAGCCCGCCGACGAGGTCCGCTCGACGCCGGTCGCCGGTCACTAGGACTCCTCACACCAGGCCCGCCACCAGCGCGAGCGCGCCGGCCGCCGTGACGGCGGTGCGCACGTCCCTGCCGTCCAGGGCTCGCGCGGCTCGTCGGGCTCGCCGCACCGAGCGAAGGTCACCCTGGCTTCGTGGCACGCAGTCGAGGTGACCTTAGCTCCACGAAGGAGCGCTCCGGTCAGCCCGTGCCGAGGGCCGCGAGGCGCGGGGCGCGGGGGTCGGGCGCGGCGACGCGGCGCTTGTCGGCCTCGACGTCGGTGTCGACGGTCTGCGACTCGCGCTCGGCCTGGACCCGCTCGATGTAGGAGCGCACCTCGTACTCGCGCTGCTCGTCGGTCCAGCCCAGGAGCTCGGCCATCTGCCCGCCCACGGCCGCCGCCGAGTCGACGCCGCGGTGGGAGTACTCGATGGAGATGCGGGTGCGGCGGGCGAGGACGTCGTCGAGGTGGAGCGCGCCCTCGTAGGCCACCGCGTACGCGATCTCCACGCGGAGGTAGTCCGGCGCGGCCTCCACCGGCTCGAGCAGCGAGGGGTCGTCGTCGACCATGGCCAGCAGGCCGTGCAGCAGCGAGCCGTAGCGGTCGAGCAGGTGGCGCACGCGGTGCGGGTGGAGCCCGTGGCGCAGACCCAGCTGCTCGGCCTGGTTGACCAGCGCGAAGTAGCCGTCGGCGCCGACCAGCGGCACCCGGTCCGTCACCGAGGGGGCGACGCGGCTGGGGATGTCCTCGCTGGCGGCGTCGATCGCGTCGGCGGCCATGACGCGGTACGTCGTGTACTTGCCGCCCGCGATGGCCACCAGACCCGGCATCACGCGGGACACGGCGTGCTCGCGCGAGAGCTTCGAGGTCTCCTCGCTCTCGCCGGCCAGCAGCGGGCGCAGGCCCGCGTACACGCCCTCGATGTCGTCGTGGCTCAGCGGCGTGACCAGCACCGAGTTGACGTGCTCGAGCAGGTAGTCGAGGTCCGCGCGGGTGGCCGCGGGGTGGGCCAGGTCGAGGTTCCAGTCGGTGTCGGTGGTGCCGACGATCCAGTGGTTGCGCCACGGGATGACGAACAGCACCGACTTCTCGGTGCGCAGGATCATCGCGACGTCCGACGGGATCTTCTCGCGCGCCACGAGGAAGTGGACGCCCTTGGACGCCTTCACCCGGAAGCGCCCGCGGGTGCCCGCGGCGTGCTGCATCTGGTCGGTCCACACGCCGGTGCAGTTGACGACCACGTGCGCGTGCACGTCGGTCTCCTCGCCGGTCTCGACGTCGCGCACCCGCACACCGGACACGCGGTCGACCTCGTGGAGGAAGTCGACCACCTGGGTCGAGGTGCGCACGATCGCGCCGTACTGGGCCGCGGTGCGCCCCACCATCATCGTGTGGCGGGCGTCGTCGCACTGGGCGTCGTAGTACCGCACCGCCCCCACCAGCGAGCTCCGCTTGAGGGCGGGCGCCATCCGCAGCGCGCCGGAGCGGGTGAGCTGCTTCTGCTTGGGCAACGAGCTCCGCCCGCCCATGACGTCGTAGAGCGTCACGCCCGCGGTGACGTACGGCCGCTCCCACACGTGGTGGGTCAGCGGGTAGAGGAAGGGCACCGGCTTGATCAGGTGCGGGGCCAGCCGGCTGAGGTTCAGCTCGCGCTCCGCGAGCGCCTCGGCCACCAGACCGAAGTCGAACTGCTCCAGGTAGCGCAGCCCGCCGTGGAAGAGCTTCGTCGAGCGGCTCGACGTGCCGGACGCCAGGTCGCGCGCCTCGACCAGGGCCACCTTGAGCCCGCGGGTCGCCGCGTCGAGCGCCGCCCCGGTGCCGACGACCCCGCCGCCGACCACGACGACGTCGAAGTGCTCGGAGGCCAGACGCTCCCAGGACCGGGCCCGCGTCCCCGGGCCGAGCCGCGCGGGCTCGCCGGCCGCGTCCAGCGCCTCGGCCTCGGCGGCGGTCCCGGCGTCCGGGTGCCCCGGCGACCCG
>CADCTH010000485.1 GCA_902805495.1 uncultured Actinomycetospora sp. | reverse complement strand
GCGGCGCTGATGCCGCCGTCGCCGAGACCCGGGCCCGCCTCCATCCCGCCCGCGAGCTGGCCGCCGGCGAGCGCCCGCGCGGCCGCGAGGTCGGCGAGCGCGGCGCCGATCGTGCGCTCCAGCTCGCGGACCGCCGGGTCGCCGAGACGCACCGCCTCCTCGCGGGCGATCCGCCGGCCGCGCTCCACCAGCGCGTTGATGAGCCCGTGGCGCTGGCGGGAGAGCTGGCGCAGCGCGTCGCCCTCGAGCTTCTCCTGGGCCTCGCGCAGCGAGCCGCCGAGCTCCTCGAGGCCCCCGATCTCGTCGGGGAACTCGCGTGCCAGGCGGTTGGCCACCCACGCCGCCACCGACGGCTTGCGCAACGACCCGATCTCGCCCGCCAGCTCGCGGTCCCCGGCCCGGCGCACCTGCTTGACCATCGCGTCGCGGACGCCGATGAACTCCTCGCGCCCGACGCCGTAGAGCAGGTCGGCGGCGTCCTCGAGCGAGGTGGGGAGCTCCTCGTCGGCGCCGGTCGGCTCGGCCTCGGTGGGCGCGTCCTGGGCCGGGGGCATGCGGACCTCTCGGTGGTCGTGTTCGCGCCGGCGGCGCGGGTGGGAACACCGTGCCGCATGGCGCCCTCCGTCCGCACGCTCTCGCGGCGTGCCCGTCGCCAGGTGCTGCGCCCGCCGCGCTTCCTCGTCCGGGCCGCCCGGACGAGCGGCCCGGAACGGGAGGCGGTCATCCAGGCGACCAAGGCCGCGGCCGCCGCGGCGCTCGCGTGGCTGCTCGCCCGCTGGGTCCTGCACGCACCGCAGCCGTTCCTCGCGCCCTACGCGGCGGTGTTCCTGGTCGTGCAGGTCACCGTGTACCGGTCGGTCCGCGACGCCGGCCAGCAGCTCGCGGTGGTGGCCGCGGGCGTGGTGCTCGCGCTGGGCGCGACCCTGCTGACCAGCCAGGTCGTCGTGGGCCTGGCGCTCGTCGTGCTGGTCGGGCTGCTGCTCGGGCGCCTGCGGACGTTCGGTGAGCACGGGCAGTGGGTGGCCGTGACCGCGCTGATCCTGGTCGCCGAGGCGGGCCCCGCGGCGAGCTCGCCGCTGCACGCCCTGGTGCGCCTCGCGGAGATCGCGGTGGGCGCCGGCGTGGGCGTCGTCGTCAACATGCTCGTGCTCCCGCCCGTCTACCAGCGCGACGCCCGGGAGGCCCTCACCGGCGCGGTGGCCCGCCCGGCCGACCTGCTGCGCGCGCTGGCCGCGTCGCTGCGCGAGGACCGGGAGCCGCGGGAGGACCTGGCCCACGACTGGCTGCACCGCGCCCGCGGTCTGGCCGACGAGGCGCGCCGCGCCCGCGACAGCGTCGCCTGGGCGCGGGAGAGCCTGCGGCTCAACCCGCTGCGGCGTCGCGAGCGCACCCCGGACCCGACCATCACGCTGGGGCCGGCCGCCGACGCCGTGGTCGAGGTGGCGGGCCACGTGCTCGACCTCGCCGAGGCCACCGTCGAGGCCGCCGAGCAGCAGGCCGCGGCGCGGGCGGACGACGACGGCCTGGAGCCCGACGACGACGCGGGTCTCGACCCGATGTTCATCTCGTCGTTCGCCGACCTGCTCGACCACCTGGCGAGCGCGCTCGAGGAGGTCCGCGACGACCCGGGCGCGATGTCGCCGCAGGCCGACCGGCACCCGCCCGGCTCGGGCGCGCTGGAGCTCATGGCCGCGGTGCACCGCGAGGCCGCCCGGCGCCTGCCCGGGTCGTCGGGCGAAGTGCGGACGGGCTGGAGCGTCGAGGGGGCGCTGCTCAGCGCGGCGCAGCGGGCGGTCACGGACCTCACGGGGCGGCGGCCGGGCCGGGGCTGAACCTCGCGACGAGGGGGCCAGCCGGGCCGACCGTCGCGCGGCAGGACTTGGGTGACGAATCCCGCGCTGAACGCGGAGTTCGTCACCGAGGTCGAAGCGACGAGGCGCCGGAACCGGCCGGACCGTCAGGTCGACCGCGGCGCCACCACCCGCGCGAGCCCCGGTGGCGAGGCCATCCCGACGGTGGCCGGGCCCTCGAGCACCTCGCCGTCGGGCGCGAAGCGCGAGCCGTGCAGCGGGCAGTCCCAGCTCCGCGCGGCGTCGTTCCACGCCACGATCCCGCCCAGGTGGGGGCAGATGGCCCCGAGCTCGTGCTCCACCCCGTCCACACGGCAGCGTGCGACCTTGCCGTGCGAGGTCGTCTCGACCCGGCCCTCCCCCTCGGCCAGCGGGGCGCCGGTGGGCAGGTGCGGGCGGGCCCAACCGGTGGCGAGGTAGCGGCCGACCTCGCCGTTGGCGCGCGCGAGGGTCGGCAGGGCCGAGGCCGTCGGGGCGCGGTCGGCGCGCAGCGCGTGCATCCACGGGTTGTCGCGGCCGACGACGTGGTCGCGCAGCGCCAGGCCCGCCGCGGTGCCGCCGGTCATGCCCCACTTCGCGAACCCGGTGGCGACGAGGATCCGCGGCTGCCAGCGCATCGGGCCGACGAAGGGCAGGCCGTCCTCGGGCTGGTAGTCCTGCGCGGACCAGCGGTGGGTGATCTCGCGGACCGCGAAGCGCTGGGCGGCCCACTCGGCCAGGGCCCGCTCGTGCGACGACGTCGGGGTGCTGGCGCCGACGCGGTGGCCGAAGCCGCCGGTGAGCAGGCGCCGCTCGCCCTCGATCACCGCGGTGCGCAGGGAGACGGTCGGCTCGTCGACCGAGAGGTACATCGCCTCGGGCAGCGGCCCGTCGACGCGCACGGCCTGGGCGTAGGAGCGGCTGGGCTCGACGCGGGCGAAGAAGAGGCCGCGGTCGAGGATCGGGACGCCGGTGGCGAGCACGACCCGCTCGGCGCGGACCTCGCCGTGGTCGGTGCGCAGCCGGGGCGCGCCGAGCAGCGAGACGCTGCGGACCCGGGTGTTCTCGTGCACCGCGTGGCCGCCGTCGTGCAGCTCTCGGGCGAGGTCGGCGAGGTAGGGCATGGGGTCGAACTGCGCCTGGTCGGGCAGCGTCACGGCCTCCGACACGGCGAACGGCAGCCCGACGTCGGTGCCCAGCCGCGCGGGGAAGCCGGCGCGGCGCAGCACCGCGGCCTCGCGGCGCACGGAATCCGAGCCCGCCGAGGAGCGTCCGCTCGTCGCGAACGTCACCGCGTCGCGGTGCTCCAGGTCGCAGTCGGCCCGCCGCGCGCGGTCGAGCAGCCACTCGTACCCGGCGCGGTGCGCGGCGAAGTAGGCGTCGACGGTCTCCGCGTCGTGGCGCGCGTCGAGCTGGGCGCCCCGCGTGCCCTGCAGCACCGAGATCTTGGCGGTGGTGTTGCCGCTGGCGACCGCCCCGATCCGCCGGCCCTCGAGCACCGCGACCTGCAGCCCCTCGCGGGCGAGCAGCACCGCCGTCGTCAGGCCCGTGATGCCCGCGCCGACGACGGCGACGTCGACCCGGCGGTCGCCGCGCAGGGCCGGGTAGGTGTCGGGCTCCTCGGCGTGCTCGGGGTCGTGCCACGCGGAGAGCTCGTGCGCGGGGAGGGCGGGAGCGACCATGCCCCGGAGGTGTCCCCGCGATCGGCGGGGCAAACGGCGCCCCTCGTGAGCGATCTTCGGGCCTATAGCCCCGGAGATCGCTCACGTGGGGCAACCATCGGTCAGGCGCCGATCAGACCGCGACCAGCTGGTCGATCCCCGCCTCGCGCTCGATCTGGTCGCGCAGGGCGGCCAGCGTGCGGGAGAGCAGGCGTGACACGTGCATCTGGGAGATGCACAGCACCGCGGCGATCTCGGCCTGCGTCTTCTCGTGGACGAACCGCAGAGCGAGCATCGTGCGCTCGCGCTCCGGCAGGTCGCGGACCAGGGCCCCGACCAGCGTGCGCACCTCGACGCGGTCGAGCTCGCCGTCGGGCACCCCGAGGATGTCCATCAGGGCGGAGTCGTCGCCGTCGCCGAGGGACTCGTCCAGTGACGCCGGCTGGTACGAGCCGTGCGCCGCGATGGCCTCGGCGACCTCGTCGCGGCTCATGCCCAGGTGTTCGGCGAGCTCGACGGCCGTCGGCGCGCGCCCCAACTGCTGGGACATCGACGCCGTGGCCGAACCGACCGCCACGTAGCGGTCCTTGACGCTGCGCGGGGTGCGCACGGACCAGGCGGAGTCGCGGAAGTGCCGCCGGACCTCGCCCATGATCGTCGGGACGGCGTAGGACAGGAAGTCGCGCTCGCGGCCCGGGTCGAACCGGTCGAGCGCGTGGAGCAGGCCCAGCGAGGCCACCTGCTCGAGGTCGTCGGTCGGCTCCCCGCGACGGGCGAAGCGCCGCGCGATGTTGCGGGCCACGGGCAGGAACGCGACCACGAGCCTCTCGCGCACGCGCTCACGGCGCGGGTCGTCCGCGGGGAGGTCCGCGTACTCCGCCAGCAAGGGGACGTACTCGTCGTAATCACTACTGCGTCCGGCCATCGGTCACCCCCGAGGGGCCCCGAGGATCCGGAGTCGGAGACTCCGGACGCAGGCGGGGCGCTCTGTTCGTGTGAGCTGACCCGGCTGGTGTCTGAACCGGAGTACCTGTGCGGTTGGTCTGTGCCCCGTACGCGCCGTACCCACACATGTCTCGTGCGTGACCGGCGGGGGCGAGGCGAGGCTACCGCCGCCGTCGCCCGCAGACCAGGTCAGCGGCGCGGCTCGACCGCCAGCCGGACCGCGGTCGGGTGCGCGGCGTCGTGGAGCACCTCGCGGGACTGGTGCACGAGCGTCGTGGCCTCGCCCAGCGCGTCGCCGGTGCCGTGGTTGCGGGCGAAGCGGGGGTGCGCGCCGCCGGAGACCTGCAGGCGCAGGCGGTGGCCCGCCGCGAAGCGGTGCCCGGCCGGCCACAGCTCCAGGTCCACCGCGCGGGTGCCGTCGGCGGCGGCGGCCGGCGCGCCCGGGGTCAGGCGGACGAGACCGTCGGTGACGTTCACCGAGCGCCCGCGCGGATCGACGTCGCAGACCCGGACGAACACGTCGAGGTGCTCGACCTCGGCGCGCAGGTGCACCGTCGCCGACACCGGGCCGAGGGCGACGACGTCCTCGGCGAGCGGGTCGGAGGTGAACACCGCGACGTCGGGGCGGGCCTCGAGCTCCGACTGGTCCCGCGGGCCCGAGCGCCCGGTGAGGATCGGGCCGCCGACGGCCGGGGTCGGGTCGGCGGGGTCGTAGTCGACGCGGGTGCCGGGCCAGCGCACGCCGCCCGCGGTGCGGTCGGGCGGCGGCTGGACCGACAGGGAGTGGTCGGCGCGCAGGTACCAGGTGCGCTCGACGGCGTCGGGCGGCGGCCAGTCGGCGAGCCGTCGCGTGCCCCCGCCGCCCGAGAGCGTCACGGCGACCGGGGTCTCGTCGGTGGTGTCGGCCGCTGTCATCGTCGTGCCCGTGGCGCCGTCGAGCACCCGCTCGAGCGCGGCCAGCGCCTCGCGCATCCCGGCGGCCATGCCCGGGCCCGCGGTGTGCACCCACGGACCGAGCACCAGCCGGGGACGCGCGCCGGCCGCCCGCAGCGCGGCGTGGTCGGCGAGCTGCCAGGGCAGGAAGATGTCGTGGAACCCGCCGAGCATCGTCACCTCGACGCCGGCGCGCGCCACGTCCTCGAGGCCGCCGGTGTAGGCGCGGTGGGTCCAGTAGGCCGACGCGGGGTCGGATTCGCGCAGCCACTCCTGGAACCAGCCGACCTCGCCGCCGGTGGCGCGGCGGTCGGCGCTGCTCAGGGGCAGCGTGTCGAGGGCGGCGGTGATGGTCCGGCGCCCGCGCAGCAACCGCACGGTGCGCGCGATCGGGCCGGCGGCCATCGTGCGCATCATCGAGCTCCAGGACAGGGCGTTGTCCAGGGAGAACGACCCGCCGGCGTAGGTCTGGTCGCGGAACGAGGACGCGGTGACCAGCGTGCCCATGACGCGCAGGGCCTTGCCCGCGGCCGGCGCGAGCGCCCACTGGGTCAGCCCCAGGTAGCTCGGGCCCAGCGTCGCGAGGCGCCCGTCGCACCACGGCTGGTCGAGCACCCACTCGACGAACGCGGCCCCGTCGTCGGCCTCGTCGAACGGCGAGAGGACGCCGCCGGAGCCCGCGGTGCCGCGCACCGACTGCACCCCGACCTGGAAGCCGCGCTCGGCCACCAGCCGCCCGAACACCGTGCCGATCCAGCCCGCGCGCCCGTAGGGGCTGCGCACGACGACCACCGGGCCCCGATCGACGCCGGCGGGGCGGTGGTGGTCGTGGCGCAGGACGGTGCCGTCGGGCATCGGGACCGCGACGTCACGGTCGACCGACACCCGCGGGACGCGCGGGGCGGGCAGGCGCATCGCCCGGCGCAGGACGGCGGTCGCGAGGCTCACCCGATCAGTCTCGCGGATCCCCGGACACGGCGCGGAGGCGCCGCCGGTTCGGCCTGGTCGCAGGCGCGCTGCCCAGCGTGGTGCTCGTCGGCTCATGCACGCACCTAGCCCGATCGGTGGAGCCGCGGGGCGCCGGGCATGATGCCCCGGTGCGCGCCCACCCGGTCCTGGACGTCCTGGCCGCCCGCCGCGCCGAAGGCTCGTTCCCCCGGAACCGCACCGACCCCCACCGCGTCGTGCTGGCCGTCGAGGGCGGCGGCAGCCGCGCCACGTACTCCAGCGGCATGGTGCTCGCGCTCGAAGAGCTGGGGCTTGCGAACTGCTTCGACGCCGTCTACGGCTCGTCGGCCGGGGCGCTCGCGGGCAGCTGGCTGGTGGGCGCCCAGGCCGCGCTCTGCACCGCGGGCTGGTACCGCCCCGGGCTGATGGCGCGCGTGACCAACCCGGGGCGCGGGCTGCGCGGGCAGCCGGTGGTCGACGTCGAGTACCTCGTGCACACGGTCGGCGAGGAGGTCATCCCGTTCGACTGGCAGGCCGTCATCGACGCGCCGGTGTCGCTGCACCCGGTGGCCACGGACGTCGAGACCGGCGAGGCCGTTGACCTCGCCGACACGATCGTCGACAAGGCGTCCCTGCAGCTCGCGCTGCGCGCCAGCGCGGCGGTGCCCCTGCTCGCCGGGCTCCCGGTCGAGATCGACGGGCGGCGCTACGTCGACGCCGCCGTCGCCGAGCCGATCCCGTTCCACACCGCGCTGGACCAGGGCGCGACACACGTGCTCGTCCTGCGCACCCGGCGCGCCGACCAGACCGCGATCGACGCCACGCGCCTGGAGAAGGCGCTGGTCTCGCGGCTGGGCACGGTGAACGTCCCCGGGCTCGTCCACGTCGTCGGCAACCGCCTGGAGAACCGCCGCGGCGACGACCGCCGCCTCGCCGACGCCACCGCGTCGCCGACCGACGATCCGCCCCACCTCTTCGAGGTCCGCCCGCCCGCCGGCGCGGGCACGATCAACCCGCTCGAGACCGACCCCGACGTCCTGCGGCGCGGGATCGAGACCGGCCAGCGGGCGCTGCGCCAGGCGCTCGAGTTCGAGGAGGACGGGCGCGACGTCCACGAGGACTCCACGAGGAGCACCGCCTGATCGCGCGGGTCAGGTGCGCCGGGCCCCGTCACCGGCCACGGCGTGGTCCTCGTTGGTCACGAGCTTGAGGGGGACACCGGTGACGACGCGGGCCGCGTCGTGCCCCATCCGCCGGGCGACCTCAGCGGTGACCTCGGGGTCGACCGCGACCGGCCGCCCCGCCGGGAGCTTCCCGTGGTGGACGGCGATCCCGCGCTCGGTGAGACCGACGCCGACCTCGAGCGGTGAATCGCGCGCCACGCGGTGAGCGAGAGCGGTCGGGTCGGGCTCGTCGTCGTGGCCGGGCCGCAGCTCGTGCGGCACGCCCTCCTCCTCCAGCCCCGCGCGCAGCTCCCGCAGAACCTCGGCCGGGAACGTCCCGGCGGCGGCGACGAGCACCACCGGCCGGGTCGGACCGTCGCCGGCGCTCACGCCGCCCCCGATACCCGGCGACCGCGGGCGTGCCCGGCCACCAGGACGGACGCCACCGCGTTCCGGGGACCCAGGCTGCCCCGGACGTTGCCGGTGCCGCAGACGATGCCGTACGGCGCGACCGCGTCGGCGATCATGTCGGGGATCTCGAAGTCCAGCGCGGACCCGCCGAGCAGCACCACGAACTCGATCTGGCGCAGGACGCCGCCCGGCGCGATCTGCTCGAGGGCGCGCAACGCGTTGACCACGAACACCCGCCGCTTGGCCTCGCGCCGGGCGTGGCGCAGCGTCGCCAGGTCGTGGCGGCCGGGGACCGCGTGCATGCCCTCGTCGGTGAGGACCACGACCCGGGCGAAGAGCTCCGGGGCGAGCGGCTCGGTGAAGAACTGCGCCGTGCCGTTCTCGTGCCGGACGTGGAAGAAGCTCTCCACCTTCGCCAGCGGGTAGCGCTTGACCTCCTCGGCCACCTGCTGGTCGTCCAGGCCGAGCTCGGCGTCGATGAGGGTGGTGACGAGGTCCCCCGCACCCGCGACGTGCACCGAGTACACCTCGCCGTCGGTGTCGGCGTGGGCCGCGTCCGTCGAGCCGCCGCCGAGGTCGAGCACCACGATCGGCTCCCCGCTGCCGGGGGTGGTCAGCGCGCCGCCGACCGCCATCTCGGCCTCGATCCCGCCGATCTCGACCTCGAGCACGCGCTGGGCCTCCTCGGCGAGCACGCGGCGCACCTCGGCGGCCACCTGCTCCATCGGCCCGCGACTCGTGCGCACCATCGCGGCGAGCAGGACGGCGTCCTCCCGCGCGACCTCCTTGGCCAGCCCTCCGCGCACCTCCTGCGGCACGAGCGTGTCCACCGCCAGCAGGTCCTCGATGGCGACCTCGTCGGGACGCTGCCCGGTCAGCTCCGACATCGCGTCGCGGACACTGGCGATCATGCCGCCGACGTGGGTGCCGCTCTCCCCCTCGGCGTCGACCAGCGGCCGGATCCGGGCCAGCGCCCGCATGATCTCGTCGGCGCCCGCGTCGACCTCGACCGACACCGTCGAGGACCGCCCGCGCAGGGCGATCGACCCGGCCGGCACCCGGCGGTCGGTGACGTCGCCGCCCGGGGTGCGCACGACGACCGCGGACCGGTTGCCGGTGAGCGACCGGGCCACCGGCGAGATCATCTTCGTCTGCTCGGCGTCGAGGTCGAACAGGGTGGCGATGCCGTAGGAGTTGGACAGGGTGCGGATGGTGCGTCCCGGCTCGGCGACCTCGACGGCGGCGAGCATGCCCAGCGGGACCTCGTCGACCAGGGTCACCTCGTCGACGATCGGCAGGGTCTCCTCCAGCCGGTTGGCCACCAGCACCGCGTCGTCGCCCCCCAGGATCGCGCCGCGCACCCCGACCCCGCGGTGGGCCGCCGCGACCAGGGCCTCGGCGACGTCCTCGAAGTCCTCCGCCGCGGGCACCACGACGAGGACGTACTCGCCGGCGGGTCGATCGGCGAGGTCGGCCAGGGCGACCGTGGTGCCCACCCCGATACCGCTGCCGCCCGGGGTCCGGGGGTCGTGGCCGATCATCGTCGACTCGGTCACGACGGTCTCGGTGATGGTCTCCATGGCGAGCCCGCTGATGACCGGGGTGGCCTCGTTCGTGAGGACGAGATCGACCTCCGGCCACCGGCACCCGCCGTCGGCCAGCGCCTGCCCGGCGGCCTTCCGCACTCCCTCGGCGTTGTCGGGGGTGCCCTTGATCCCGGTGGTGGGCGCGAGACCGCTGCCCAGGTACTCCACGCCGCCGTCGTCGTCGAAACGGGCGCAGCAGGCCTCGGTGGTCGAGTTGCCGATGTCCACGCCGACGACGAGGCGCGGCGCGCCGGATGCCAACGCGGTCAGCTCCCGGCGCGTCGGATCGACACGTCGAGCTCGACGATGCCCCCGTCCGGCTCGATCATCTCGGTCTCCTTGAGGTGCAGCAGCGCGGCCTTGGCCTGGTAGCGCGGGCGGGCCATGAAGTCGTTCTGCACCGGGACCGGCGCGGGCGACTCGCCCTTGGCGTACTGCGCGGCGTTGCTCCCGATGGCGCGGAAGGTCTCCGGCGTCAGCAGCGGGGCCTGGGGGAACAGCTCGAGGTTGCTGAGCTTGGCCAGGTCCTTCTGGTGGATCATCGAGGTCCCGCGGGACAGGATCCCCACCCCGATCCCCGACCCGGACAGGCGGGCCGCGCGGTGAGCGATCTTGGCCAGGTCGCTGGAGTCCTTCACGCGCACGATGCGCAGCGAGACGCCCTGCTCCTCGACGCCGGCCATCACCTCGCGCAGCACCTCCGCGAGCGGGATGTTCGAGATGGTCTTGGTGAAGAAGGAACAGAAGGCGGGAGAGATCCCCAGCACCACCTCGTCCTCGCGCTCCCCGCGTCCGGCCGACCCCTTCTCGGTGATCTCGGCGGTGCGCTCCGGTCGCCCGGTCTCGGTGCTGGTCACGTCACTCGACCTCCTGCTCGGGGTTGCTGGCGGACAGCACGTGGCGCAGCCGCTTCATCTCCTCCCAGCGCTCGCCCGAGGGGCGGTAGCCGGTGCCGGGACCCGCGTAGTCGTTGGCGTCGTTGATCGCCGACCGCACGGAGAAGTCGCCGTCGAGGATCGCCGAGGTCTGCAACAGGTCGCCGGAGACGCGCTGGCGCAGCACGCCCAGCAGGTTCTCGGCGACGTCGCGGAACCCGCCCTTCTCCAGGGCGGCCACCAGGTCCAGCCCGGTGATGCCGCGGTCCATCACGCCCTTGGCCGCCTTGAGGTCCTCGAGCACGTCGCGCTCCGGGAGCTCCTCGCTGCCGTGGGCGTAGATGCCGGCGTCGACCTCCTCGTCGGTGATCGGCGGCAGGTCGAGGCCCGCGAAGACGGCCTGCAGGGCGCGGATCGCCTTGCCCCGCACCGCCAGGACCTCCTTCTCGGCGACGTGGCGCAACCCGCCGTCGACCTTGAGGTCGCGCTGGATGGTGTTCCAGTCGTCGTAGTCCTCCGGGTCCCAGTTGGAGCCCGCGAACATGTTGTCGGCGTTGGGGACGCCGGAGAAACCGGACACCACGAAGTCGGTACCGGGCAGCAGCTGGGGCATGGTGCGCGCGGTGCGCCGCATGGGTGAGTGCGAGAACGACTGGTCGTTGCCCGACGCGCACTCCAGGTCGAGCATGCTGGCCACCAGGTTCTCCGCGGCCACCGCGCGGATGCCCGAGGGCACGGCCCCGGGCACGCCGATGCAGCTGATGGAGCCGTTCTGCAGGCCCTGCACACCCGCGCCCTTGGCCACCTGGATGCAGCGGATCTCCAGGTACAGCATGGACCTGCCCTCGGCGTTGCCCATCTGCACCTCGGACCCGGTCCCCGAGGTGAAGCGCATCTTGATCCCGCGCGAGGCGTAGGCCGACGCGAGGAACGCCTTGGACCAGGGCGTGTCGTCGCCGTCGACGAACACCGACTCGGTGCCGTAGACCGAGATCGTCTCGGCGTAGGCGGTGATGCCCCGCATCCCGAGCTCGAGCTCGGTCGCCTCCTCGAGCGCGCACTGGGTGATGACGCCGCCGCGCCCGGTCTGCCCGCCGACCTGCAGCGCGATGGCCACCAGCGGCGCGTACCGCACGATGCCGAGGGTGGTCTCCAGCTCGGCGAACCCGCGCAGCGCGGCCTCCGCGGCGTCGGCGGCGACCTGCACCGGGTTGTCCCGGGCGCTGGTCGAGTGCGCCTGGTTGGCGGGGGTCCGCCGGGCGCGCATCTTCTGCATCGCCATCATGATCTCGACGACGTTCATGCTCTCGACGACGTCGAGCAGCTTGGCCGGGGTCAGCCCGCGGGTGAGGTGGAGGATGTCCTGCCGCGGGACGCGGGGGTCGACGACCCGGGCGGCGATCTCCTGCGCGTCGAGGGCCATGGCCTCCTCGGCGGCGGAGACGTCGATCGCGTGGTCGGCGATGAACTGGTCGAGGAAGTCGAAGTCGGAGCGCTCGCGCCCGTCCATCTCCACGATGACGCCGTCCTCGACGCGGATGCTGGGCTCCGGGTCGTACGGGCTCTCCATCGCGATCATGCCGACCTCGGGCCACTCCTCGACGAAGCCGTCGAGCTGGACCGGTCGGGCCTCGAGGATCTCGGTGCGCCGCGAGTGCCGGTTCTGGGCCGGGCGGTCTGTACTGGTCATGACGGCCTCTCTCGGGTCGCGGGCGACGGTGTCGTCCGCGGTGTCAGTCGTCGGCGGCGGCCAGCAGGTCGCGTCGCTCGTACACGTCGGCGGCCTCGCGGACGAGGGCCGCGGTGCGCTCCGCCGAGTACTCACGCTCGAGCTCGTCGGCCAGGTCGGCCAGCTCCTGCCCGGTGGAGGCGTTGGGCCGCAGGGCGTTGTACATCGCGAGCACACGCTCGTCGGGGATCTCGGTCATCTCGGCAGCCCTGCGGAAGTTCTCCGCCAGCTGCCACCGCCCGGCGCCGTCGGCGATCTCGGCCTGCATGAGCAGCGTGTCGGGCGCGATGCGCAGGTCCAGCGGGCTGAGGTCGCCCGCCACCACCGCGTCCAGGGTCAGGTCCTCGATGTGCTTGCCGGTCGGGGTGTGCAGCAGGTCTGGCCGCCGGCTGCTCAGGGGGTAGTCGACCGCGGGGTCGAGATGCCGGTCGCCGGTCTGGGTCACGGGTCGCTCACCATCCGCTCGTGGGGGTCGTGCTCGGGTCAGGCCTTCAGCGCCGCGGCGGCGGCCTCGGCGACGCGGACGTCCTGCTCGGCCGAGCCGGCGCTGACGCCGACGGCGCCGACCAGCTCGCCGTCGCGGTGCACGGGGACGCCCCCGCCGAAGACGACCATGCCGCCGGCGGTCTGCTCGAGCCCGTAGAGCTCGGCGCCGGGCTGGACCAGCGGCATCAGGGCCGCCGTCGGGGCCTCCATGAGGATCGAGGTCGCCGCCTTGCGTTGGGCGATGTCGATGCTGGCGCGGATCGCGCCGTCCTGGCGGGCGAACGCGACCAGGTGGCCGCCGGCGTCGACGATCGCGACGTTCATCGGCTGGCCGATCGCGTCGGCCTCGGCCAGCCCGGCGTCGAGCATCCGCCGGGCGTCGGCCAGGTTCAGTCCCGGCATGGATGGGCCTCCACGGGAGGTGGGGTGACGCCCACACCCGGCCGGCCCCGTGGGGGGACGAGACCGGTCGGGGGGCGGCCGAGCGGAGGCCCGGCGCCTGGACGCTAGGAGCGCCCGGCCCGCCCCGGCCACGGGGACTGTCCCCACCTCCGGCGTGGGGGATCTCCCCCACGACCTTTCGCTAGGACGGTGCGGGGGTGCGGGTTCCGCCGACCGCGAGGCGGGTGGCGTCCAGGTGCTCGTGCAGCCGCGTGCGCGCCTCGTCCGCCCCGCCGGGACCGATCGCGTCGACGATCGCCTCGTGCTGGGCGAGGATCTCGCGCGGGCGCCGGGGCCCGCGGTCCAGCGAGCCGAGGTTGATGCGCAGCTGGCGGTCGCGCAGCGAGGCGTAGAGCTCGAGCAGGATCGGGTTCCGCGCGCTCTCGACGATCGTGATGTGGAAGCGCCGGTCGGCCTCGGCGAACGCCGGCTCGTCGTCGTCGGCCATCGCCGCGCGCTGGACGCCGAGCACGTCGTGCAGGGCGCGGGCGACGTCGGCGCGCTCGTCGGCGGGCGCCTCGCAGAGCTTGCCCAGCGCGTGGCCCTCGACCAGCTCGCGCGCCTCGAGGACGGCCTCGACCTCGGCCGGGGACACCGCGACCACCAGCGCGCCACGCTTGGGGAACAGCCGCAGCAGCCCCTCGGCCTCCAGGCGCAGGAAGGCCTCGCGCACCGGCGTCCGGCTCATCGCCAGGGTGTCCGCGACCTGCCCCTCGGTGATCAGCTCGCCGCCGGGCAGCGAGCCGTCGAGGATGCGGGCCTTGGTGTCCCGGTAGGCCCGCTCCTTGGCCGAGATTCCGTTCCCCGCCACCGAACCCCCCTTGCTGCCGAGTCGGCGTGACCCTACTCTCAGAACATCGGTGCATCTTGTATGCATCTTCGGGTCCGAGGGGACGTCGAGGAGGACGACTGGATGGTCTCCGCGGCCCCGCTCTCCCCGCTGCCCCCGGTGACCGACGTCGAGGACCCGCTGCTCCGGCGCATCGCCGACCACCTCGGCACGCTCGCCGGCGGAGCCGGTTGGGTGGTCCGCGTCGACGAGGCCACCGGGTGCGCGACGGTGGCCGTGGGCCCGGGGAGCGTGCCCGGCGACGCCGTCGCGCGGGTGCTCGCGACCCGGGCGCCGGTGGTCGACGACGGCCCCGGGCACCCGCCGGTGCTCGCGGTGCCCGTGATGCGCGGCCCGCGCGTCGTCGGCGCCTGCGTGGTCACCGGCCCCGGGCCCTTCTCCGACGCCGACGTCCACCTCGCCGAGCTCTTCGCCGACTACGCGGTGCTGGCCCTGGCCGACAGCGGGACGCTCGCGGGCCGGACGCTGGAGCAGGCCGTCCGGCAGGAGCTGGCGTGGGTCGAGGCGCACGGGTCGGTGCGCGCGGACCTCGTCACCGTGGGTGCCGGCGTCATCCCGGACGAGGTCGCCGACGAGGTCTTCCGCATGACCCAGGAGGCCCTGCTCAACGTCGCCGTCCACGCGGACGCCACGACCGTGCGGGTCGGCGTGCTGCACGGGCCCGGGACGCTGACCGTGCTCGTCGAGGACGACGGCCGCGGCTTCGACGCCGCCGCGCCGGCCCGGCTGCACGTCGCCGGGGCGGGCGC
>CADCTH010000484.1 GCA_902805495.1 uncultured Actinomycetospora sp. | reverse complement strand
CGCCTGCAGGACGCGTTCGGCCGGCACGTCTTCGAGCAGGAACCGGTGCCCGACACCGCGGAGGCGAAGGGGGCGCGGGGGACCGACCGGTTCGTGGCGGGCGTGCTGACCACCGCCGGCCTGCCGCCCGCCCTCGCCGAGAGCGTCGAGGACACCGCGTGGGACGCCGTCGTCCAGGCCGAGACCGACGAGGCGCTCGCGGCGACCGGGCGGGACGTGGGCACGCCCATCCTGCAGATCGACCCGCCCGAGGGCGTCGCGTTCTTCGGCCCGGTGATCAGCCGCATGCCCACCGAGGAGCAGGCGGGCGAGCTGTGGGACCACGCCGTCGGGCTGGTGCGGTTCGGAGGGTTCGCCGAGCTCAAGCGCAGCCTGCGCGAGCAGCCGCAGCTGCCGGCGTTCGGGGTCGCGGCGGGCGAGGTCGGCGTCGTCGAGGACTGGCACGGCGGGAGCCGCCGGCAGCACCGCTGAGCAGGCTCGGGCACCTGGGCCCGGTCACCACACCGACAGCTGGTAGTCGCCGCGCCCCTCGTCCCACTCCATCGTCACGAGGTCGCGGGCGCGCGCGGCGCGGGCGAAGCTCAGGAAACCGTTGAACCCGAAGCGCTTCTCCGAGAAGGCTGGGTCGCGCTTGCGCATCTGGTCCTTGAGGCCCGAGAGCTGCGGCGGCGCGCCCGCGGACTCCTCCAGGTCGCGCACCGTCGTGGCGAACAGCGCGAACGCCTCGTCCTCGGCGGAGGTGTCCTCGGGGAACGCCACCTCGGGGTCGCCCGCGGCGGTGCCCGGCGCCAGCGCCAGCACCCCGCGGTTCTCGAGGTGGCGCAGGAGCTCGCCGAACCCGCGGAAGCCCTGGTCGCCCTCGTCGAACGTGGGGTCCTTGCGCAGGATCGCGCGCTTGAGGGTCGACGCGCGGACCGGCCCGTCGGCGGCGCGCGCGAGCCCGGCGAGGGTGCTGGTCACGACGGTGGTGAGGTCGGGGTCGGGGCCGTCGGAGGACGTCTCCTCGGGTGCCTCAGCCACGGCGGGCGCCACCGGCTCGACCGGCTCGGGAGCGGGCGCCGTCGGGGTGCCCGGGGTGGCCGGGGTGGCCGGTCGTCGCCGCGACGACGACCGCGCGGGCATCGGCCGGCCCTCCACGCCGGGCAGGCGGTCGTAGAACAGGAACTCGTCGCACGCGGCCGGCAGCAGCTTCGAGGTCGAGGACTGCACGCCGATGCCGATGACGCGCTTGTCCATCTCGCGCAGCTTGTGCATCAGCGGGGTGAAGTCGGAGTCGCCGGTGCCGATGGCGAACGTCGTCACGAACTCGCGCTCGTAGGCGAGCTCGATCGCGTCGACGGCCATCTTGATGTCGGCGGCGTTCTTGCGGGAGCCGCCGATGCGCTGCGGGATCTCGATCAGCTCGACCTGCGCGCGGGCCAGCAGGCGGCGGTCCTCGTCGAACGACGACCAGTCGGCGTACGCCCGCCGCGTCACCACGCGCCCGCGCTCGGCCAGCGCATCGGCGACCGGGCCGAAGTCGAAGGGCGAGACCCCGAGACCGTCGCGCGCCCCGATCGCGAGGTTCTCGTAGTCGAGGAACAGGGCGATGCGTTCGTCCTCCGGGGCCATCGGGGCAGCGTAGGGCGCGGTGGTGACGCGGACGCGTGGGCTCCTCCGTGCGGCGGCAGGTCGGTGACGATCCCGTTGCGAACCTTGCGTGCTCGGATAGTACGTGCTCGGATTGGCGGCGGAGGTGGTCGCCATGGACCAGAACCTGTTCAACGACATCTGCCTGCAGCAGCTGACGCTCTCCGGCGTGCGCGAGGGCGAGACCGTCGCGGTGCTGACGCGCGGCGCCGAGCGCGGCGAGTACGCCGACGCGTTCCTGTGGGCGATCCAGAAGCTGGGTGCCGCGGGCTACCACCTGCGGCTGCCCGCCCCGGCGAGCGCGAGCGGCGCGTGGGCGGTCGGCGACTCCGGCCTCGGGCAGAACCCGCTGGCCGTCGAGGCGCTCAAGGCGGTCGACATGGTCGTCGACTGCACGTTCCTGCTCTTCAGCCCCGAGCAGTTCGCCATCCAGGACGCGGGCACCCGCATCCTCACCGCCGTCGAGCCCCCCGAGCTGCTGGCGCGGCTGATGCCGACCACCGAGCTGCGCGAGCGCGTCGAGACCGGCGCGGAGCTGCTGGCCAAGGCGTCGTCGATGCGCATCACCAGCGCGAACGGCACCGACGTGACGTACAAGCTGGGCGTCTACCCGACGATGAGCGAGTACGGCTACACCGACACCCCCGGGCGCTGGGACCACTGGCCCGCCGCGTTCGTGTTCACCGGCGGCGCCGACGACGGCGTGGACGGGCAGATCGTGCTCTCGCCCGGTGACGTGCTGCTGCCGTTCAACACCTACGTGCAGACGCCGGTGACGCTGACGATCGAGCAGGGCTTCATCCGCGACATCCGGGGCGGCCTGGACGCGGAGCTGCTCGCGTCCTACATCGCGTCGTTCGAGGACCCGCGCGGCTACGGCATGTCCCACGTCGGCTGGGGCCTCGACGAGCGCGCCCACTGGCACGGGCTGACGCAGTTCGGCGGCGGCATGGGCATGGAGCTGCGCAGCTTCTACGGCAACGTCATGTTCTCGATCGGCCCGAACAACGAGCTCGGCGGGCCGAACGACACCCCGTGCCACTTCGACATCCCGATGCGGGGCAACAGCCTCTACCTCGACGACGAGCTCATCGTGGACAAGGGTGAGCTGACCGTCCCCGAGATGCGACCGGCAGGGAAGCGATGACGAAGGACCACCACATCGGGATGATCGTCCCGAGCTCGAACCTCACGATGGAGACCGAGCTGCCGCGGATGCTCGCCGCGCGCGAGCAGGCGATCCCCGACGACCGCTTCGTCTTCCACGCCGCCCGGGCGCGCATGCAGCACGTGACGCCCGAGCAGCTCCAGGCGATGAACGCCCAGGCGGTCCGGGCGGCCACCGAGCTCGCGGACGCCCGGCCGGACGTGGTGGCCACCGCGTGCCTGGTGGCGATCATGGCCCAGGGTCCGGGGTTCCACTGCAGCGCCGAGGACGACATCACCCGCGCCCTGCGCGCCGAGGGCGCCGAGGCCCCGGTGATCTCCTCGGCGGGCGCCCTGCTCTCGGGCATCGCGGCGCTGCGGGCGCGGCGGGTCGCCCTGATCACCCCGTACATGGAGCCGCTGACCGCCGCCGTCGTGGCGTACCTGGAGGACGCCGGCGTCGAGGTCGTCGACTCCCTGTCGCTCGAGGTGCCCGACAACCTCGCCGTCGCCCGCCTCGACCCGGCCGACCTGCGCGAGCACCACCGTCGCCTGGACCTCTCACGGGCCGACGCCCTGGTGCTCTCGTGCTGCGTGCAGATGCCCTCGCTGCCCTCGATCGAGCCGGTGCAGGACGAGGTCGGCATCCCGGTGCTCTCCGCGGCCACCGCGACGACCTTCCGCATCCTCTCCGAGCTGGGCCTCGAGACGCGGGTGCCGGGCGCGGGGCACCTGCTCAGCGGTGGCGTCGCCGACCCCGGGGGCGTCACCCGGGCGGCGTGACGCCACCCACGACGACGCCCGCTCCGGAGGTCCGGGGCGGGCGTCGTCGTGTGCGCTCGTCGTGTGCGCTCGTCGTGTGTGCTCAGAGCATCGTGCGCAGGGCGTCCCGGGTGGCGCTCATCGCGGCCTGCGGGTCGTCCCAGAACACCATGTGGCCGGTGCCCGGCACCTCGACGATCGCGGCGTCCGGGTTGGCCTTGGCCGCCTCCTCCGCGCCCGCGGCCGTGACCACCGGGCTGTCGCCGCCGTGGATCAGCACGGTCGGCGCGGGGACCGACGGCCAGGTGGCGAAGAAGTCCTCGGACTCGAAGCCCGCGTGCGTCGCGATGATCGCGTCGCGCGAGATCGAGCCCAGCCAGCGGGCGCGCAGGGCCTGCTCCCGGCGCGCCCAGCGCGGCCAGGACGCGGCGACCTCGTCGGCGTCGGTGCCGCGGCGGGCCTGGTCGAGCTGGCCGAGGAACGCCTCGAGCGTCGTCGGGTAGGGGCCGCGGTCCGGGCCGCTCATCGGGGGGTCGACGAGCACGGAGCCGCGCAGGTCCAGCCGGGTCGCGGCGACGGCGGCGATCCGCGCGCCCATGGAGTGCCCGAGCACGATCGGCCGGTCGAGGCCCAGGCCGCCGACCACGGCGGCGACGTCGCCGGCGTAGGCGTCGAGGTCGTAGGTGTCGCCGTTGTCGGAGAGACCGCGGCCGCGGACGTCGAGGACGATCGGGCGGACGCGCAGCGGAGCGGAGCCGGACCCTGGAGACAGCACGAGGTCGGTGAGCTCGCGGGCGACGAAGTCCATGGCGATCGCGGGGCTCGTGATGCCCGGGACGATCAGCAGCGGGACGCCGTCGGCGGGGCCGTGGTCGAGCAGGTGCAGGCGCACTCCGCCGGAGCGCACCCAGCGGCTCACCGCCGGGGTCTCGGCGAGGTCGGCGAGCGCCGGCTGGGTCAGGACGCGCTGGGTGGGCGATTCGGTCACCGCTCGGCCTTCCGGAAGGGGTCGTCGAGGTAGGCCACCGCGTCGTCGAGGGCGACGACGTCGGCGTACTTGGCCTGCAGGTCGTACAGGGCGGCGTCGTGCGGGCCGCGGGCGCGGTCGCCGCAGGCGTCGGCCACCACGAGGGTGTCGAAGCCGGACTGCACGGCGTCGACCGCCGTCGCGCGCACGCAGCCCGAGGTGGTGGCGCCGCAGACGACGGCGGTGTCGACGTGCAGGCCGGCGAGCAGGCCCGCCAGCGACGAGCCGTGGAACGCCGAGGCGCCCTTCTTGACGACGAGGTGGTCGTCGGCGCGGTGGTCCAGGCGCGGGTCGAGGGCGACGGCGTCGCTGCCCTCGCGCAGGGCGCGCATCCCCGGGGCCTTGCGCAGCCAGGCGAGCGCGTCGCCGTCGGCCTCGGCGGGGGTGTAGCTGATGACGGTCCAGACCACCGGGACCCCGCCGGCGCGGGCGGCGGCGACGAGGCGGCCGGCGGCGTCGACCTCGGCGGTGAGGTCCGACCCCGACGGGAACGCGGGCTCGGTGAAGCCGCGGGTGAGGTCGACGACGACCAGCGCGGGCCGGGGTCCGCGGGGGACGGCGGCGCCGAAGCCGGCGCGCGCGAGGGCGGCGTCGGCGTCGGCGCCGTGGAGCCCGGTGCCAGCGTCGGGTTCAGCGTCGGCCACGGTGGCGCAGCTCCTCGATCAGCAGGCTCTGACCGCGCAGGCGGCCCAGGAGGTAGCCCTGGAAGAGGCCCAGGCCGGCGACGGCGGCGAGCGCGGCGTAGCGCTTGGTACCGGCGGGCAGGAGCATCGCGAGGCCGTCGAGGGGTTCGTCGGCGGGCGCCGGGGCCGTCGAGCTGGGGGATTTCCTCGCGTTGGACGCCAGCGTGGCCCCCACGCTGGCACCGGAGGTGCCCGGTTCTGGCCCCGAGGCCGGGTCGGTCGAGAGCTCGCCGGCGAGGTTGCGGGCGAACTGGTCGAGCAGGCGGCTCGAGACCGTGGTGATCGCGCCCTTGCCGAACTGCGCGATCTTCCCGCGCACGAGGAGGTCGGTGTGCAGGTCGAGCGTCGAGCCGCCGTCGGCCTCGGCCACCGACAGGACGACGTCGGCCTCCGCGTCGCCCGCGCCGTGGGCGTCCGAGGCGCGGGCCGACAGGCGCAGGGTGCGCTGCTCGGGCACGACCTCGGTGAACCGCAAGGTGCCCGCGTAGGCGGCGCTGATCGGCCCGACCTTGACCTTCACGCGGCCCCGGTAGGCCTCGCCGTCGCGGCCCTCGAGCGTCGCGCCGGGCAGGCAGCCCGCCACCCGCTCGACGTCGTCGAGCAGCGCGAGCACCGCGTCGGGGTCGGCGGGGACGGCGAGGTGGTTGTCCAGGATCATGCTCTTGCCTCCCGGCGGGCCTGGGCCGTCGCGCACACCGCGTCGACGATGGTCTGGTAGCCGGTGCAGCGGCACAGGTTGGCCGAGAGCGCCTCGCGGATGTCCTCGCGCGACGCGTCCGGCTGCTCGGCCAGCACGCCCTCGGCGAGCATGAGGAAGCCGGGCGTGCAGAACCCGCACTGCAGGCCGTGGTGCGCGCTGAACGCCTGCTGCAGATCGTTGAGAGCACCGTGCTCGCCGTCGCTCAACGACTCGACGGTGCGCACGTCGGCCCCCTCGGCCTGCACCGCGAACACCAGGCACGCGCGCGTCGGGGCGTCGTCGAGGAGCACGGTGCACGCCCCGCACACCCCGTGCTCGCAGCCGACGTGGGTGCCGGTGAGGCGCAGGTCGTGGCGCAGCACGTCGGCGAGGGTGCGCCGGGGCTCGACGACGACCTCGTGCTCCTCGCCGTTGACGTGCAGCGTCAGCAGGTGGGGATCGTTCACGGCCTGCCCTCCAGGGCGTCCAGCACGGTCGCGGGGTGGATCGGGGTGGTGTCGAGCTCGACGCCGGTGTCGCGCAGCGCGTCGTTGACGGCGTTGAGCACCGCGGCGGGCGCGCCGATCGTGCCGCCCTCGCCGGCGCCCTTCGCGCCGTTGGCCGTGAACGCGCACGGCGTCTCCAGGTGCGCGATCGAGACGTCGGGGATCTCCGACGCGGTCGGCACCAGGTAGTCGATGAACGACGCGGCCGACGGCTCGCCGTTCACGTCGTAGGTGACCTCCTCGAACAGCGCGCCCGCGATGCCCTGCGCGATCCCGCCGCGGCACTGCCCCTCGACGACCTGCGGGTGGATGACGACCCCGCAGTCCTCGACGCACGCGTAGCGCAGGATCCGGATCTGTCCGGTGCCCGCGTCGGCCTCGACCACCACGGCGTGGGTGGCGTTGGAGAAGGTCCCGTCGCCGGGGACGTCGAAGCTCGCGGTGGCCGTGAGGG
Source organism: uncultured Actinomycetospora sp. (assembly GCA_902805495.1). Taxonomy (GTDB): domain Bacteria; phylum Actinomycetota; class Actinomycetes; order Mycobacteriales; family Pseudonocardiaceae; genus Actinomycetospora. The sequence goes on along the minus strand of CADCTH010000484.1, from coordinate 1,051 downwards.
TGGGTTCGACGTCCTTGGGCAGCAGGTGGCTGCGCAGGTACGCGACGTCGGCGATGTCGGAGTACGACAGGCGCCGCTCGGGGTCGTCGAGCTGCACCACGCCGCCGTCGCCGTCCAGCGCGACGTTCTCGGGGCGCGTCTCGAGCAGGTGCGCGGCGCTGCGGCACAGCAGCTCGCCGAGTCGCTCGGAGGCCAGCGCGACCGCGGAGCCGCCGATGGTCACCGACCGCGACGCGAACGTGCCCCAGCCGTAGGCGATGCGCTCGGTGTCGCCCTGGCGCAGCTTCACGCGCGCGACGTCGAGGCCGAGCCGGTCGGCCACGATCTGCGCGAACGTCGTCTCGTGGGACTGGCCGTGGTTCATCGTCCCGCTGGTGACGACCACGGCGCCCGTCGTGTCCATGCGGATCTCGGGGAGGTCGAAGCCGGGGACCACGGTCATCTTGCGCTTGGCGAACGCCTCGGACCCGTAGCCGGTGCGCTCGGAGAAGCAGCAGAAGCCGATGCCGAGGTGCCGGCCCTGTGCCGCGGCCCGGTCGCGCTCGTCGTACCAGCCCTCGTCGCGGATGATCGACTCGGCGAGGTCGAGCGACTCGCGGTAGGTCCCGGGGTCGTAGGTGACCCCGTTGACGCCGGTGTAGGGGAACTGCGTGATGACGTTGCGCCGGCGCACCTCCACCGGGTCGAGGCCCAGCTCGCGGGCGGCGCGCTCCATCACGCGCTCGATCGCGACGACGTACTGCGGGCGGCTGACCCCGCGGTAGGGCGCGGTGGGTGCCTTGGTGCTGGTGATCGCGCGACCACGCACCCGGTAGGCGGGCACGCGGTACACGCTGGGCATCTCGGCCGACGCCATCAGCGGCTCGATGCCGGCGGTGAAGGGGTAGCAGGAGTACGCGCCCATGTCGCACACGATGTCGACGTCGAGCGCGGTGACGTCGCCGTCGGCGTCGAACGCCGCGCGCGTGCGGTAGTGCTGCTCGCGCGCCAGGAAGCCCGCGGTCAGGGCCTCGCGCCGGTCCTCGATCCACTTCACCGGCCGGTGCAGGCG
>CADCTH010000483.1 GCA_902805495.1 uncultured Actinomycetospora sp. | reverse complement strand
CGCGCTCGCCTGCCTGACCGGGCTCGCCGCGGCCCTGTCGCTGCCCGCGCGGGCCCTGCGTCGCGACCTCGGTGCCGAAGCCGGCGGCGGCCCCGTCACGGCCGTGCTCCGCGACCTCGTCGAGGGCTACCGCTACATGGTCGGGACGCGGTGGCTGCTCGTGACGCTGGTGTTCGCGTCGGTCATGGTCCTCGTGGTGATCGGGCCGCTCGAGGTGCTCGTGCCGTTCGCGATCATCGAGCGGGCCGGCGGCGGGCCCGGCGGGCACTCGCTCGTACTGCTCGCGCACGGCGCGGGCGGGGCGATCGCGTCGATCCTCGTCGCCTCGCTGCGCCTCCCCCGCCGCTACCTGACGGTCATGATCGCGATGTGGTCGGCGGCCTGCGTCCCGATGGTCGTCTTCGGCCTCGCCCTCTCGCTCTGGCCGATGATCGTCGCGAGCTTCGTCGTGGGCGGGCTGTTCAGCGCCCCGCAGGTGATCTGGGGGACGCTGCTGCAGCGCCGGGTCCCGCCGGCCCTGCTCGGGCGGGTGACGAGCCTCGACTTCTTCGTCTCGCTCGCGTTCATGCCCGTCTCCATGAGCCTCGCCGGGCCGGTCGGCGCGGTGGCGGGGCTGACCCCGGTGTTCCTCGCCGCCGGCCTCGTGCCGCTGGTGATCGGGGCCGTCGCGCTGGTGCTCGGCCGCCTCGGCCCCGACGAGATCGCGCACCCCCTCGACACGGTGCCGGCGGAGGTGCCGCGCGCGGCCTGATCCGGCGTTACTGGCTCGTATCCCTCGCTCAGGGAGGGATACGAGCCAGTAACCGCCGAGAGGAGCGTCAGGCCGCCGGCCGGGTCAGGTCGTAGACGGTGGTGCCGCGCGCCGGGGCACCCGCACCGGGGTCGGCAGAGCATCGAGGACCGTCTGGTGGCGACGATCGGGCGCGGGCCTGTCGGTCCCGTGGGACGTGGTTGTGTGGCGGCTGTGAGCGCTGGGGCGCCCCTGACGGGTGTTCGTTACTGAGATGACCTGCACTGCGACGTGACGGGGACCCCGATTGCGGGAACGCTGTACAGGTGATCGATCCCGTCTGGCGCTCTCGGCGCGTGCGCGCGCTCGTGCGCCTCGCGGTGAGCGTGCTGTCGATGGGCGTCGTCGTCGTCTCCGCGCTGGGCTGGGTCCAGCTGCGCGCCCTGGATCGATCCACCCCGGCCGCGGCCGTGATCGACACCCCGGCGCCACCGGCGGCGGGCGAGCAGAACATCCTGCTCGTCGGCCTCGACACCATCACCGACGCGCAGGGCAACCGCCTGCCCGAGGACGTGCTCGCCGCGCTGGACGCCGGGGACGCCGCGTCGGGGGGCGGCACCGCCGACTCGCTGACCGTCGTGCACGTCCCGGCGGGCGGCGGGCGGGCCACGGCGATCTCGATCCCGCGCGACGCCTACGTCGACCTGGGGCAGGGCCTCGGTCGCCACAAGATCAATTCGGCATGGTCGCGGGCGGCGGCCCAGGCCGCCGACGCCATCACCGGCGCCGGGCCCACGGGCAGCACCAGCCTCTTCGCCGCCGAGGCCGCGGCGCCGCCGTCGCCGGACGACCCCGCGGTGGTCCGCGCCGCGTCGGCCGCGGGCGCGCGCGCCACGATCGGCGCGGTCCAGCAGCTCACCGGGCTGCCGATCTCGCACTTCGCGGCGGTCAACCTCGCCGGGTTCTCCGACGTCATCACCGCGATCGGGGGCGTTCCGGTGTGCCTGCGCGCGCCGGCCCAGGATCCCTACACGGGCCTCGCGCTGCCCGCCGGGCCACAGCAGATCAGCGGACCCCAGGCGCTGGCGTTCGTGCGTCAGCGCCACGGCCTGCCCAACGGCGACCTCGACCGCATCGCGCGCCAGCAGGTGTTCCTCGCCGGCGCCACCGAGCGGCTGCTCTCGGCGGACACGGTCGCCGACCCGTTCGCGCTGGCGCGGATCACGGCGGCGGTGGGCCGGTCGGTCACGCTCGACGCCGGCTGGGACGTGCTCGCCTTCGCGCGCCAGATGCAGGGGCTCTCGGCCGGCGCGGTCACGTTCCGCACGATCCCCACCGGCTCCAGCGAGCTGAACACCCCGTACGACGGGACGGCGGTGGAGGTCGACGCCGAGACCGTGCGGGGCTTCGTCGGCACGGCGATCGCCGCGGACGCCGGCAACCCCGCCGCCCTCGCCGCCCTCGCGCCGCCGCCCCCGGTGGGCGTCAGCGACGCCTCGGTCAGCAGTGACCAGGACCGCCTGGACGCTGCGGCGTCGGAGGACGACGCGTCGTCCTCCGACGAGGGCTCGTACGGCGAGGGCTCGTACGACGACGGCTTCTCCGACGACGGCTTCTCCGACGGGAGCGCCGAGAGCGGCGGGACCGGCGCCCCGGCATTCCCGCCGGTCTCCCCGACCCCTCCGATCACCGCCGCCGCGCCCGGCTGCATCAACTGACGGTCAGCCCGCGCGCTCGGAGCCCAGGGTCACCGGGACCTGGCGCGGCTGGCCGCCGGGCGAGGTGACGGTCAGCGTCACCGCGGCGCCCGGCTGCTGCGCGCGGATCGCGGCGACGAGGCTGTCGGCGTCCGGGATCACGCGGCTGTCGACGCGGCTGACGACGTCGCCCTGCGCGAGGCCGGCCGCGGCTGCGGGGCCGCCGGGCGTGATCTGCCCGAGCACGGCCCCGTCGGCCCCCTCGGAGACCCCGACACCGAGCACCGCGCGGGTGGCGAAGCCCTGCGTCACGAGCTCGTTGCCGATGCGCGCGGCCTGGTCGATCGGGATCGCGAAGCCCAGGCCGATCGACCCCGACTGGCCGCCCGAGGACTGACCGAGCGACGCGATGGCCGAGGTGATGCCGACGACGCGGCCCTGCATGTCGACGAGCGCGCCCCCGGAGTTGCCGGGGTTGATGGCGGCGTCGGTCTGGATCGCGTCGAGCACCGTCGCCTGCCCGCTCTGCGCGCCGCCGCTGGCCACGGGCCGCTGGAGGGCGCTGACGATGCCGGTGGTCACCGTGCCCGAGAGGCCCAGTGGGGAGCCGACGGCCACGACCTCCTGGCCCACCTGCAGCGACGCGGAGCTGCCGAGCGTCGCGGGGGTGAGCCCGGAGACGCCCTGGGCGCGCACGACGGCGAGGTCGGCGCCCGGGTCGGTGCCCACGACCTGCACCGGCGCCCGGTCGCCGTCCTGGAACACCGCCGTCAGGCCCTGCCCGCCGGCGCCGCCCATCGGCGGCTGCTGCGGGGAGGCCTGCCCGGCTTCGAGCACGTGGGCGTTGGTGAGGATGAGCCCGTCGGCGGAGATGACGACGCCCGAGCCCTCGCCCGAGGCGCCCTCGAGCTGCACGACGCTGGGCAGGACGGTCTGGGCGACCTGCTCCACCGAGCCGGCCGGCGCCGCGGCCGCCGGAGATCCCGAGGACGGCGCCGACGACAGCACGGAGGTGCCGGCGCCGGCCGACGCGGCCTCGTAGCCGACCGCACCCCCGACGCCACCGGCCACGAGCACCGCGGCCAGGGCGCCGGCGACGAGCGCGACCGGACGCCGGCGACGCGGCGGCCCCGGCGT
>CADCTH010000482.1 GCA_902805495.1 uncultured Actinomycetospora sp. | reverse complement strand
CCGGCGGGCCGCTCGCGGGGATGCGCGGGTGCGCATCCGCGCACCGCCGCCGCCCGCCGGACCTCTCGCCGCCCCGACACGGCGACATGGCCGTCAGCGGGCCTCCCGGACCGCCAGGGGCCGCCCAGGGCCGCCCAGGACCCCGCCGTCGCCTCGCTATGTTGCGACGGTCCGATCACGAAATGGTCACGACGAGGAGCGAGGTGACTGTGGGACGACACGGGCGGGACGGCCACGGTCCACGGACCTCTCCGGTTGACTTCACCGCTACCCGTGGCGGCCGCCGCGCAACCTCCCGCGTCCGGACCGGCTCCGGCTCGGTCCTCGTCGCCGCCGTCGCCGCGGGTGCCGTGATCCCCGCGATCCAGACGCTCGGCACCCACGTCGCCGACGCCGAGGCGCCCCGGGTCGCCGCCCCGGAGCCCGCCACCGCGGCGCTGACGCTCGCCTCCGACCGCCGGGTCTCCGGTGCCTCCGGTACCGCCGCCACCGCCGTGGCCTCGGTCAGCCCCGTGACGCTGCCCGCCACGGCCGCCCGCACCGCCTCCTCCTCGTCGTCCTCCGACGACGGGCCGAGCGCCGGGGACGACACCGACGTCTCCGCGCTGCTCAAGGCGATGGAGGTCGAGCGCGAGAACGGGCCGCTGGAGTTCGGGCGGCCCTACGAGGCCGGCAACGAGCGCACGCTCGACGAGCAGATCGCCAAGGCGCTCGGACTCATGGGGCTCCCCCAGCGCCTGGCCCCCGGCGTCAAGAAGATCATCATGCGCGAGTCCACCGGCAACGTCGACGCCGTCAACGACTGGGACTCCAACGCCGCGAACGGCACCCCGTCGAAGGGGCTCATGCAGCTCATCGACACGACGTTCCGCAACGCGGTGCTCCCCGAGCTGGCCGACCGCGGCATCTTCGACCCGGTCGCCAACATCACCGCCGGCGTCCGCACGATGATCGCGAACCACAGCATCGACGACGTCGCGGCCGGCGGTCTGCGCAACTCCTCGGGCGACTACATCGGCTACGGCGGCGCGGCGATCCCCGACGACGGCCTGGGCCTCGCCGACTGACAGCGGGTACAGCGGGGGCATGAGCGAACGCACCTGGCTGGTCACCGGCGCCTCCCGAGGCCTCGGCCGCGCCCTCGTGGAGGCCGTCCTCGCGCACGGCGACCGCGTCGTGGCGACCGCCCGCGACGCGGGCGCCCTCGATGACCTCGCGGCCGGGCACGGCGACCGCCTCCTCACGCGCGACCTGGACGTCACCGACCGCGGCGCGGTGTTCGCGGTGGTCAACCAGGTGGCCGGGGAGACCGGGCACATCGACGTCCTCGTCGCCAACGCGGGCTACGGCCTCGCGGGCGGGGTCGAGGAGGTCACCGAGGAGCAGGCGCGCCGGCAGGTGGAGGTGAACCTCTTCGGCGCGCTGTGGACGCTGCAGGCCGTCCTGCCGACGATGCGCGGCCAGCGCCGCGGGCACCTGCTGCCCATCTCGAGCGTCGGCGGCGTCGGCGCCTTCCCCAACACCGGGCTCTACCACGCGACGAAGTGGGGCCTCGAGGGCCTGAGCGAGTCGCTGGCCCAGGAGGTCGAGCCCTTCGGGATCCGGACGACGATCGTCGAGCCCGGCCCGTTCCGCACCGACTGGAACGGCACGAGCATGGAGCGCGCCACCCCGATGCACTCCTACGACGAGGTCCTCGGACCCCGCCGCGAGGCGATGGACGGGTCGGGCGCGTTCCGCCAGCCCGGCGACCCCCGACGCGCGGGCGAGGCCATGATCCGCGTCGTCGAGAGCGACGACCCGCCCCGGCGCCTGCTGCTCGGCGAGATGGCCGCCGACCTGGCCCCGAAGCTCTGGCAGCAGCGCATCGACGAGGCCGCGGCGTGGCGCGAGGTCGCGGTCGGCGCCGACTTCCCGCCCGAGGAGCGCTGACCGTCAGGCCCCCGGGCCCTTCTGCAGCGCCGGACGCAGGGAATCGAGGACGCTCGGGTCGTCGATGGTCGACGGGACCGCCTCGTCGGTGCCGTCCGCGATGCCGCGCATGGTCTTGCGCAGCACCTTGCCCGAGCGGGTCTTGGGCAGCGCCGGGACGATCGCGACGTCCTTGAACGACGCCACGGCCCCGACCTCGTCGCGGACCATCGTGACGAGCTCCGCCGACAGCTCGGACTCCTCGCGCTCGACGCCCGCCTTGAGCACCACGAATCCCCGCGGGACCTGGCCCTTCATCGCGTCGTGGACGCCGATGACGGCGCACTCGGCGACGTCGGGGTGCCCGGAGAGCACCTCCTCCATCGAGCCGGTCGACAGGCGGTGACCGGCGACGTTGATGACGTCGTCGGTGCGGCCCATGACGTAGAGGTAGCCGTCCTCGTCGAGGTAGCCGCCGTCACCGGTGAGGTAGTAGCCCTCGTAGCGGCTCATGTACGACTCGCGGAACCGCTCGTCGTCGTTCCACAGCGTCTGCAGGCAGCCCGGGGGCAGGGGCAGCTTGATCACGATCGCGCCCTCCTCGCCGTGGGGCAGGACGGTGCCGTCGACGTCGAGGATCTCCACCTGGTAGCCCGGCACGGGCACCGACGGCGAGCCGGCCTTGAGCTCCATCGGCTCGAGGCCGCGCAGGTTCGCCGCGATCGGCCAGCCGGTCTCGGTCTGCCACCAGTGGTCGACCACGGGCACGCCGAGCTTCTCCGAGGCCCAGGTCCAGGTCTCGGGGTCGAGGCGCTCGCCGGCGAGGAAGAGGGTCTGGAGGCTGGAGATGTCGTACTGCTGCAGGTACGTCGCGTCCGGATCCTCCTTCTTGATCCCGCGGAACGCGGTAGGCGCGGTGAACAGCGCCTTGACCCCGTAGTCCTGGACCACGCGCCAGAACTGGCCGGCGTCGGGCGTGCCGATCGGCTTGCCCTCGTAGAGCACGGTCGTCGCCCCGACGAGCAGCGGCGCGTAGACGATGTAGGAGTGCCCGACGACCCAGCCGACGTCGGAGGCGGTGAACATGACCTCGCCGGGGCCGACGTCGTAGACGTTGGTCATCGACCACGCCAGGGCGACCGCGTGCCCGCCGTTGTCGCGCTGGACGCCCTTGGGCTTGCCGGTGGTGCCCGAGGTGTAGAGGACGTAGAGCGGGTCGGTCGCCGCGACGGACACGCACTCGGCGGGCTCGGCGTCGCGCTCCGCGGTGGCCCAGTCGACGTCGCGCTCGCCCAGCGGGGCCTCGTACTGCGGGCGCTGGAAGACGATCGAGCGCCCCGGGTCGTGGGACGACAGCTCGATCGCCTTGTCCACCAGCGGCTTGTACTCGATGACCCGCTTGCCCTCGACGCCGCAGGACGCGCTGACGATCGCCGAGGGCTGGGCGTCCTCGATGCGCACGCCGAGCTCGCGCGCGGCGAAGCCGCCGAAGACGACGCTGTGGACCGCGCCGAGGCGCGCGCAGGCGAGCATCGCGACGACGGCCTCGGGGATCATCGGCATGTAGATGATCACCCGGTCGCCCTTGTCGACCCCGACCGACCGCAGCACCCCGGCGAAGCGGGCGACGCGGTCGCGCAGCTCGCGGTAGGTGAAGCGCTGGCGGTCGTCGGTGACGGGCGAGTCGTGGACCAGGGCGACCTGGTCGCCGCGGCCGGCGTCGACGTGGCGGTCGAGGGCGTTGTGGCAGGTGTTCAGCTCGCCGCCGCCGAACCACCGCGAGAACGGCACCGCCGACGCGTCCATGATCGTCTCGGGCTCGCGGTACCAGTCGATCAGCCCGGCCGCCTCGCGCCAGAAGCCGTCCGGGTCGGTCATGCTGCGGTCGTAGGCCTGCCGGTACTCGCCACTCATGGTCGGCGACACTAGCCACGGCCCCGGACCGCGCGCACTGCCGAACGGGCACGCGGTTCGTTCCGTTGGCGCGCCAGGCCCGAGCCGACGCCCCGCTGGTCCCGCCGGCCGTCCTGCGCTCGCGCGCGGTGTCGCTGGGCAACCTCGCGCAGGTGCTCACGGTCGCCGCGGTCATGGGCTTCCGGTCCACGAGGGCCTGGCCTACGTGGGCGTTTGACGTGACCTGGGCCACACCATACGGTCGGAGGCGATCCATCGGCCTGTCGTGGAGCCCGCCGCGCCCTCGCGCCGTGCGCGGGCCCGACCCCGGTGCGACGTCCCGGTCCCTGACGCCGCCACCGCTCCGCGCCGCTCCGCGACCTCGCCGACCACGCTGAGGAGCACCGTCATGAACGGCTACGACCCGCGCACGACCACAGGGATCCCGACTGAGCCGGTGGGCTCGATGCCCCGGCCGACGACGCTGCAGGACACGTACGCGGCGTACGACGAGGGCCGGATCGACAAGGCCGGCCTCGAGGCCGAGCAGGAGGCGGCGGTGCGGGACACCATCGACCGCTACCAGGCCACCGGCGCCCCGATCATCTCCGACGGCGAGCAGCGGTGGTCGTCGTTCGCGACCTACCCGATCACCGACACGCTCGCCGGCACCGGGCTCGCCCCCTCCCTGGGTCCGGGCGGCCAGTTCTTCGCGATCTTCGCCGACGGGCACGGACGGCAGCTGCCGAAGCTGGAGCGCGGGCCTTTCGAGTACAGCAACTACGCCGCCGACTCCCTGCGCCGGTCGCTGCCCTACGCCACGACGCCGATGAAGCAGGCCGTGATCGCACCCTCGATGCTGGCGCTGCTCTACCCGTTGAAGGAGCCGGTGGAGGGCTACAGCCGCGAGGACTTCGAGGCCAAGCTGGTCGACGAGTGCGAGAAGGACATCCGGCTCGCGTTCGACGCCGGCGCGGCCCGCGTCTCGGTCGACTTCACCGAGGGCCGGCTGGCGACGCGCGAGGACCCGCGCAACCCCTGGACGGGCGCGGGCCTGCTGCCCCACTTCGTCGAGCTGATCAACCGCGTGATGGCGCGGTTCGACGCGACCGAGCGGGCCGACATCGGCATCCACACCTGCCCGGGCGGCGACCGCGACTCCGTGCACTCGGCGGACGTGCCCTACAACAACCTGCTGCCGGAGATGTTCGCGATCAACGCCGGCTACTTCCTCATCCAGCTCGCCAGCGAGCGGGACAAGGACCCGGTCTACGAGTCGATCGGCCGCAACCTGCGCGACGACGCCGACGGCGTCACGCAGATGGCCTACATCGGGGTGATCAATCCGCAGAACCCGCGGGTCGAGAGCGCCGACGAGGTCGCCGCCGCGCTCGTCCGGGCCGCGGACTTCATCCCCCGCCAGCAGCTCGGGTCCACCGACGACTGCGGCTTCTCGCCGTTCTCGATCGACGAGAAGCCCAACCACGGCTCGCCCGACTTCGCCCGCGACGTGGCGTTCCAGAAGATCCGCAACCGGGTCGACGGCACGAGGATGGCGGCGGAGAAGCTCGGCGTCTCCTGATCGAGCGGCGGTGGTCCTCGAGTTCCGTGCCGGGCGTTCCGACGCCTCCCCGGGGCGGGAGCTGCTCGCCGAGCTGAACGGGCTGCTCGACGCGCAGTACCCGGGGCGGGCGGCCCGCCCGGGCTCGGTGACCACGCCGGACGAGATGGCGCCGCCGCACGGGGTGTTCCTGGTCGGGTACGAGGACGGCCGGGCGGTGGCCGTCGGGGGTGTCCGCGGCCTGAGCACGGGGCTCGGCGAGATCAAGCGCATGTACGTGGCGCCCGACGCCCGCTCGCGCGGGGTGGGGCGCGCCCTGCTCGCCGCCCTCGAGGACGCCGCGCGCGACCTCGGCCACGCCCGGGTGCGCCTCGACGCCGGCGCCGCGCAGGAGCACAGCCGGGCGCTCTTCGCGTCGGTGGGCTACCGGCCGATCGCCCCGTACAACGCCAACCACATCGCCGTGTTCTTCGGTGAGAAGGACCTGCGGGTCAGGCCTTGACCTTCGCCGCGACGCGGCGCGCGCCGGCGAGGACGTCGGCGGGGTCCACGCGCGTCGGGGCCCCGCCGGCGAGCACCTGCTCACCCGCGACCCAGACGTCGCGCACGCCGCGAGCGCCCGAGGCCCAGACCAGGTTGGACACGAGCTGGGCGTCGTCGTCGGGGTCGACGAAGGCCGCGTCGTCCAGGGAGACGTGCACGAGGTCGGCCCAGGCCCCCGGGGCGAGGACGCCGAGGTCGTCGCGGCCCAGCGCGCGGGCGCCCTCGCGGGTGGCCAGGGCCAGTGTCCCGGCGGCGGTCAGCGCGGTGGCGTCGGCGTCACGCTGGCGGGCGAACAGCGAGGCGAGGCGCTGCTCCTCCCACAGGTCGAGGTCGTCGTTCGAGGCCGGCGAGTCGGTGCCCAGCCCGAGGCGGATGCCGGCGGCGCGCAGGTCGGTCAGCCGGGCGACGCCCGCCGCGAGCTTGGCGTTCGAGCCCGGGCAGTGGGCGACCGCGACGTCGTGGCGGGCGAGGATCGCGATGTCGTCGTCGGAGAGCTGGATGGCGTGCGCGGCGAGCACCCGCCCGCCCAGCGACCCCGTGGCCTCGAGCATCGCGGGCACCGAGCCGAACTCGGCGCGCACCGCGTCGTCCTCGCCCGGCGCCTCGGCGACGTGCAGGTGCATCAGCGCGCCCCGCTCCTTCGCCAGCGCCGCCGTCGACGTGATCGCCTCGGTGGGCAGCGTGTACGCCGCGTGCGGCCCGTCGCCGAGCTCGACGCGCTCGCCGGGCCCGAAGCGCAGCCCGTCGGCGTCGATCCAGCGCGTGATCGCGTCGCGCATCTGCTGCCAGGTGCCCAGTCGCTCCATGCCGGGCGCGGTGATGATCCCCGGCGTCAGCACCACGCGGGAGCCGATCTCCAGCGCCGCCTCGACGACGTGCTCGCTCTGGAAGTACATCTCCGCGGACGTCGTGACGCCGCCGCGCAGCATCTCCGCGCTGCCCGCGAGCATCCCGGCGTGGACGTCGGCGCCGTCGAGCTTGGCCTCCGCCGGCCAGACGACCTCGATGAGCCAGCGCATCAGCGGCAGGTCGCCGCCCATGCCGCGCAGCACGGTCAGCGGGGTGTGGGCGTGGGTGTTGACCAGTCCGGGCATGAGCAGGCCGGTGATCCGCGTCGTCGGCGCGTCCGTCGCGGGCGCCGTGTCCGCCGGGCCGACGTGGGTGATCCGCCCGTGGTCGTCGACGTCGACCACCGCGTCGCGCAGCACGCTGCCGGACTCGTCGCAGGGCAGGACGACCGGGGCGTGATATCGGCGCACGCGCCCATGATGGCTCACCGGCGGCCCAACCCCAGCCAGGCCAGGACGGCGAGCACGCGGCGGTGGTCGTCAGCGCTCTCGCGGGCCAGGCCGAGCTTGTCGAAGATCGCGGCGATGTGCTTCTCGACGCCACCCTGGCTGAGGTTCAGGGCCCGGCCGATCGCCCCGTTGGCGCGGCCCTCGGCCACGAGCGCGAGGACCTCGCGCTCCCGCGGGGTCAGCGCCGCGACCGGGTCGCCGCAGGCGAACAGCGCCGCGACGACCTCGGGGTCGAGCACGGTGCCGCCGGCGGTGACGCGGGCGAGCGCGTCGGCGAGGTCGTCGAGGCGGGTCACCCGGTCCTTGAGCAGGTAGCCGACGCCGCCGCCGGCGCCGAGGAGGTCGGCGGCGTAGGACACCTCGACGTACTGCGAGAGCACGAGGATCGCGGTGCCGGGCACGTCGCGCCGCAGCCGCAGCGCCGCCCGCAGGCCCTCGTCGGTGAAGCCGGGCGGCATCCGCACGTCGACGACGGCGACGTCCGGGCGGTGCTCGACGACCGCGGTGACCAGCGCGTCGCCGTCGCCGACCGCCGCCACCACCTCGGCGCCGTACTCGCCGAGCAGCCGGACCAGGCCCTCGCGCAGGAGCAACGAGTCCTCGGCGAGCACGACCCGCATCAGCCCTCCCGCACCGGCAGGCCCGCGGTCAGCACCGTCGGCCCGCCGACCGGGCTGGAGATCGTCATCGTGCCGTCCGCGGACGCCACCCGGTCGGCGAGGCCGGCGAGGCCGTGCGCCTGGCCGGCGTGCGCGCCGCCGCTGCCGTCGTCGGCGATCGAGACCACGAGCCGGTCCTCGTCGACCGCGGCGGTGACGGTGGCCCCGGTGGCCGCCGCGTGCTTGGCGACGTTGGTCAGCGCCTCGGTGACCACGAAGTAGGCCGTCGTCTCGACCGCGGCCGGCAGGCGCCCGGGCACCGCGACGTCGAGGGTGACCGGCACGGGGCTGCGCGCGGCGGCCGCGGCGAGCGCGG
>CADCTH010000481.1 GCA_902805495.1 uncultured Actinomycetospora sp. | reverse complement strand
GTGGGCACGGTCGTGCTCGCCGACCCCGAGACCGGGCGCCGTCGCGAGGTCACCACCACCGCGACGCTGCGCCGGCGCTTCGCCGCCGAGGCGGCCGAGCGCCGCGACCGGGTCGCCGCGGCCCTGCGCCGCACGGGCGCCGCGCACCTCGTGCTGCGCACCGACCATGACTGGATCGCCGACGTCGTGCGCTTCGCCGTCGCCCGCCAGCGCGGCTGGTCGGGCGGCGCGACGACGGGTCGCGTGCCCACCGCCGCCCCCGAGCCCGGGGGGCGGTGACCCGTGTTCGCGTCCCCGTGGTGGTTCCTGCTGCTGGTGGTCGTGGCCGCCCTGGCCGTCGGCTACTGGTGGATCAACCGGCGCCGCCAGCGCTACACGATGCGCTTCACCAACCTGGCGCTGCCCGAGCGCGTCGCCCCCCGCGGGCCGGGCCGCTGGCGCCACGTCCCCATGGCCCTGGTGCTCGCCGCGCTGGTGCTCATGACGATCGCGCTGGCCGGGCCCCAGGGCGTCGCGCAGGTCCCGCGCAACCGGGCCACGGTGATGCTCACGATCGACGTGTCGCTCTCGATGCGCGCCACCGACGTCGAGCCCTCCCGGCTGCAGGTGGCCCAGACCGCCGCCTCGGCCTTCGCCGACCAGCTGCCCGCGGGCATCAACCTCGGCCTCTCGTCGTTCGCCGCGACGCCGAGCACGCTGGTCACGCCCACGACCGACCGGCAGGCGGTCAAGAACGCGATCGGCAGCCTCCAGCTCGCCGAGTCCACGGGCACCGGCGACGCGATCCGCGCGAGCCTCGCGGCGATCCGCGCGTTCGGCACCCAGGTCCGGGGACCCGAGGGCCCGCCGCCGGCGCGGATCATCCTGCTCTCCGACGGCAAGCAGACGACGCCGACCACCGACCCCGCCGACGACCGGGGTGCGTTCCCGGCGTCTGTCGAGGCGCGGGCGGCGGGCGTGCCGATCTCGGCGATCTCGTTCGGCACCGAGTACGGCGAGATCGAGATCGACGGCCGCCCGGTGTCGGTGGCGGTGGCCGACGACCAGATGCGCGAGATCGCCCAGCTCTCCGGCGGCGACTTCCGCCGCGCGTCCACCGAGCTCGACCTGCGCGAGACCTACGCCAACCTCGCCGAGCAGGTGGGCTACGAGGAGCGGACGGTCGACCTGTCGGGCCGGTGGTTCCTCGCCGCGACGATCCTCGTGCTGCTCGGGGCCACCGCCGCGATCGTCACGGGGCAGCGCCTGCCCTGACGGTCACACGTGGTCGACCGCGAGCCCGTCGACGAAGGCCCTGATGTCGGCGATCGCCGCGCGGCGCTCCGCGGGCAGGGCCTGCCGGAAGATCAGCTCGGCGCCGTGGACGAGCCCGAGGTTCACCCGGCCCGCCACCGGGACGCCCGCGGCCAGGAGCTTGCGGTGGTAGGCCAGGCCCTCGTCGCGCAGCGGGTCGAGCTCGTTGACCGTGACGACGTGGGGCGGCAGACCGGCGAGGTCGTCGAGGGACGCGAAGTACGGCCAGGCCAGCGGATCCTCGGCGTGGCGGCCGTCGGGGTCGTAGGCGGCCACGAGCAGGTCCATCAGGGCGCAGTTGATGAAGTACCCGTCGTTCTCGATCATCGACGGCAGCTCGCGGAGCTTGCGGGCGTCGTCCCACGCGTAGCCGCCGCTGATGTAGGGCACGGAGACGTGCACGCCGTCGATGGCGTCGAGGTCCCCGGAGCGCTTGGCCCGCAGGGTCGTGGCGAGCACCAGGTTCGCGCCGCCGGATTCGCCCTGCAGCACGATGCGGGTCAGGCCCAGCTCGCCGCGCTGGTCGTCGAGCCAGCGCAGGGCCGCGGCGCAGTCGTCGAGGCCCGCCGGGAAGGGGTGCGGACCCAGCGCCGTCCACGCGTTGCGGAACGCGACCTGCACGGCGACGACGCCGCTCAGCGCGAGGTCGCGGCACCAGCGGTCGTGGACGCGCGTGTCGGCGTCGAGGATCGTCATCCCGCCGCCGTGGATGTAGGCGACGCACGGCAGCGGCCCGGCCACGCCCGCGGGGCGGTAGATGCGCAGGGGAACGAGGTGGCCGTCGGGGGCGGCCACCGAGGTGTCCGTGACGTCGAGGGCCTCGTCCGGTGCGTCGCCGGGCAGGTCCAGCGGGACTCCTCCGTAGATCGCGCTGAAGCCGTCGTGCAGCCCGCCGACGGCCTCGCTCACCGCCGCGTGGCCGGCCTCGCGGGTGACCGGGGGCGCGGCGGCCGGCCCGTCGAGCCCGACGGCGGCGAGGGCCGCCACGAGGTCCGGCTTCGCCCGCGGGTCGCTGCGCAGGTCGAGGGTGGGGTCGCCGAGGCGGCCCGGGAGGGTCGGCGAGGCGTCGGTCGCGGTCATGGGTCCTCCGAGCGGCGGGGTCGGCTCCGTGATCGACTCTATGAGCCGCGCCACACGGCGCAAGGCGCTGAACGGCCGTGAGTGGTTGCCGGTGTCCCGCCACGGGCAAGGACGCACGAGGCGGAGCCAAAGCGGCTACCCTTCCGCCGCCGCTGGACCCCACCGAGAGGAGTCGCGTGAGCCGCGTCGTGCTGGTCACGGGAGGCAACCGCGGGATCGGGCTCGCCACGGCGCGCGAGTTCGCCGAGCGCGGGCACACCGTGGTGGTGACCCACCGCTCGGGCGAGCCGCCGGCGGGCCTGCACGGCGTGCACTGCGACGTCACGGACTCCGCGCAGGTCGACGCCGCGTTCTCGCAGGTCGAGTCCGAGCACGGACCCGTCGAGGTGGTCGTCGCCAACGCCGGGATCACCCGCGACGGCCTGCTCATGCGCATGCCCGAGGACGCGTTCACCGAGGTCCTCGACGCCAACCTCACCGGCGCCTGGCGCGTCACACAGCGCGCGATCCGCGGCATGGTCAAGGCGCGGTTCGGCCGGCTGGTCTACGTCTCCAGCGTCGTCGGGCTCACCGGCGCGCCGGGCCAGGCGAACTACGCGGCGTCCAAGGCCGGGCTGATCGGCCTCGCCCGCTCCACGGCCCGCGAGCTGGGCGGGCGCGGCATCACCGCCAACGTCGTCGCCCCCGGCTACGTCGACACCGACATGACCGCCGAGCTCACCGACAAGCGCCGCGAGGAGATGATGGCCGCGATCCCGCTCGGCCGCGTCGCGGAGCCCGGGGAGATCGCCAAGGCCGTCGCCTGGCTCGCGTCCGACGACGCCGCGTACGTCACGGGCGCCGTGCTGCCCGTCGACGGCGGCGTCGGCATGGGCCACTGAACCCCACCCTTCGCAAGGAGACGCCCATGACTGGCCTGCTCGAGGGCAAGCGCGTCCTCGTCACCGGGATCATCACCGACGCCTCGATCGGCTTCCACGCGGCGAAGGCGGCCCAGGAGGCCGGCGCGACCGTCGTGCTCACCGGGTTCGGGCGCCTGTCGCTGGTCAAGCGCGTCGCCCAGCGCCTCCCGCAGGAGGCACCGGTCATCGAGCTGGACGTGCAGAACCAGGAGCACCTCGACGCCCTGGCCGACAACGTCCGCGAGCACGTCGACGGCCTCGACGGCGTCCTGCACTCGATCGGCTTCGCCCCGATGGACGCCCTCGGCGGCAACTTCCTGCACACCGAGTGGAAGGACGTCGCCACCGCGGTCGAGGTCTCGGCCTACTCGTTCAAGTCGCTCGCGATGGCCTGCCGGCCGCTGCTCGGGCGCGGCGCGTCGCTGGTCGGCATGGACTTCGACAACACCGTCGCCTGGCCCGGCTACGACTGGATGGGCGTGGCCAAGGCCGCGCTCGAGGCCACCACCCGCTACCTCGCCCGTGACCTCGGCCCCGAGGGCATCCGCGCCAACCTCGTCGCCGCCGGCCCCGTGCGCACGATGGCCGCGAAGTCGATCCCGGGCTTCGACACCTTCGAGGAGGCCTGGGTGCAGCGCGCGCCGCTGGGCTGGGACCTCGGCGACCCCACGCCGGTCGCGAAGACGATCTGCGCGCTGCTCTCGGACTGGATGCCCGCCACCACCGGCGAGGTCGTCCACGCCGACGGCGGCTACCACGCGATGGGCGCCTGAGCCCTACCCCTCGCGCGGGTGGTCCGCCGCGAGGGTGCGGTGGAGCGCGGCGCAGATCGCCAGCATCAGCAGGGCGAACGGCGTCGCGATGAGGATCTCCGCGTTCTGCAGCGCGTCGAGCCCGCCGACGAGCAGCAGCGCCGCGGCCAGCGCGGCCATGATCACGCCCCAGGTCAGCTTGCTGCGCCTGGCCGGGTCCAGCCCGCCGCCGGACATGCTCCCGAGCACCACCGTGCCGGCGTCGGCGCCGGCCACGAAGAAGATCCAGACGAGGACGAGCACGAGCAGCGCCATCACCAGGAAGCCCGGGTACTCGCGCAGGAACCGGAACATCGCCAGCGCCTCGTCCTGGCCGGCCGCCGCGCCGATCGCGCCGCCGGTGCGGTTGTCGGTGTCCAGGCCCGCCCCGCCGAGCACCGAGAACCAGACGACGCTGAACACGCTGGGCGCGAGCAGCACGCCCACGACGAACTCGCGGATCGTGCGGCCGCGCGAGATGCGGGCGATGAACGCGCCGACGTAGGGCGCCCAGGCGATCCACGTCGCCCAGAAGAAGATCGTCCAGTCGGTGAGCCACTCCGGCCCGGCGAACGGGTAGGACCGCAGGCTCATCGGGACCACGCGCGCGAGGAAGTTGCCGGTCTCCTGCGTCAGCAGGTTCAGCTGCAGCGTCGTGGGTCCGACGACGACGAAGTACGCGACGAGCACCACCGCCAGCGCGATGCTGGCCTGGCTGAGGACGTTGATGCCCTTCGAGATCGGTGTGGAGGCTGAGAGCATGTAGCCGACCGCGGTGACCGCGATGACGGCCAGCGACAGCGTCACCCCGCCCGACAGGCCGAACACCTCGCCGAGGCCCGCGGTGATCTGCAGGGTGCCGAGTCCCAGCGACACCGCCACCCCGAACAGCGTGGCCACGACGGCCAGGACGTCGACCGCCTGGCCGAGGGGGCCGTCGACGCGGTCGCCGAGCAGGGGGCGCAGGACGACGCTCAGGCGCAGGGTCGCCGTGCCGCGGTTGTAGCTCGCGTAGGCCACGGCCAGCCCGACGACCGCGTAGATCGCCCACGGGTGCAGCGTCCAGTGGAAGAACGCGTACTGCAGGCCGACCTCGGCCGCCTCGGGGGTGCCGGGCACGGCCGTGCCCGGCGGGGGCTCCCGGTAGTGCATCACCGGCTCGGCGACGCCCCAGAACAGCAGCCCGACCCCCATCCCGGCCTGGAAGAGCATCGCGAACCAGGCGAAGCGGCCGAACTCCGGTCGCGCGTCGGGCCCGCCGAGGCGCACCCGGCCGAACCGGCCGAAGGCGAGGTAGAGCGCGAAGACCAGGAAGAAGGACGTGACCAGCAGGAACATCCAGCCGAGGTAGGTCACGACGACCTGCACCGCGGCCGACAGGGCGGCCCCGACCGGCTCCACGGCGACGAACGAGGCGAGGACGAACGCCGCCGAGAGACCCACCGAGATCCAGAAGACGGGCCCGAACTGCCGGACGTCGGCGCCGTCGGCGGTCGCGTCGGCGGTGGCGCCGGCGGAGCCGTCGGCGGGGGGCTCGTCGGCCGGCCGTACCTGCTCGGTGTCGGTCACGCCCGCGCGTGTACCCGGGTGGGACCCGGGGGATGCTGGGCTGTGTGAGCAGCGAACCCGTCGACGCCGTGCTCCTGCTGTCGTTCGGGGGGCCGGAGGGGCCCGACGAGGTGCGCCCGTTCCTCGAGAACGTCACCCGCGGACGCGGGGTTCCGCCCGAGCGCCTCGACGAGGTCGAGCAGCACTACCAGCACTTCGGCGGCGTGAGCCCGATCAACGAGCTCAACCGGCGTCTCGTCGCCGACCTGTCCCGGGCGCTGCGCGAGGCCGGGCACGACCTGCCGGTGTACTTCGGCAACCGCAACTGGCACCCGCTGGCCGAGGACGCGGTCACCGAGATGGCGCGCGACGGCGTGCGTCGGGCGCTCGTGTTCGCCACCAGCGCCTACGGCGGCTACTCGGCGTGCCGGCAGTACCACGAGGACATCGCCCGGGCCCGCGCCGCGGCGACCGAGCGCACGGGCGCGGCGCCCGACCTCGTCAAGCTGCGGCACTTCTACGACCACCCGCTGTTCGTCGCGTCCGTCGCCGACGGGGTGCGGGCCGCGCGGGAGCAGCTCGACCGCCAGATCGGAGCGCGGGGCCACGACGCGCGGCTGGTCTTCACCGCCCACTCGGTCCCGGAGTCGGCCGACCGCACGGCCGGGCCCCCCGGGGAGGGCGGGCATCGCTACTCGCGGCAGATGGCCGAGGCCGCCCGGCTCGTCGCCGAGGCCGTCGGCGCGCCCGAGCACGACCTGGTGTGGCAGTCGCGGTCGGGACCGCCACGGATCCCGTGGCTGGAGCCCGACATCGTCGACCACCTCGACGACCTGCACGGCCGCGGCGTCGGCGCCGTCGTCGTCAGCCCCGTCGGCTTCGTGTCCGACCACCTCGAGGTGGTGTGGGACCTCGACAACGAGGCCGCCGAGCACGCCGAGAAGATCGGCATGGGCTTCGTCCGCGCCGCGAGCGCGGGCTCCGACCCGCGGTTCGTGGCGATGGTCGCCGAGCTCGTCGCCGAGCAGGTCGACGGCGCCCCGCTGCGCGGACTGGGCACCGCGCCGCGCGCCGGCGTGGGGTGCAACGGGGAGCTCTGCCACCCCGGGTGCTGCGAGCCGGCGCGTCCGGCTTCGTCCTAGTCGCCTGCGGAGCAGCGTCCGGGTCGGCGTCCGGGCGCCCGCGATGGCCCTCCCGTCCTGTTGCCGATCATGGTCGACGTGGCTAGTGTCCTGCGTCACGTGGTCGGTGTTGCATGCATCGTCGTGCGGCGGTCCCGGCCGTGTTCCCATCCGGCACGTGGACCGCGGAGGATCCCTGAATGGCTGCCAGTGGCGAGATCAAGGTCAGCATCCTGGACTGCGGCAAGATGACCGCCGACCTGACGTGGCTGCTCCTGAAGCCCGGGCGCTCGATCCGCCCTCGCCAGCAGCGGGACCAGCCGACCGAGTGGGCCGACGTGCCCACGCACTGCGTCCTGGTCGAGACCCCCGACGGCACGCTGCTGTGGGACACCAGCTGCCCGCGGGACTGGGAGGAGCGCTGGGGCCCGACGGGCCTGCAGGACTTCTTCCCCTACGAGAAGGTCAGCGAGGAGGAGTACCTCGACTCGCGGCTGCGCCAGCTCGGCATCGGCACCGACCAGATCGACTACGTGGTGCTCTCCCACCTGCACTTCGACCACTGCGGCAACGCCGACCTGTTCAAGGACTCCTCCGCGAAGCTCGTCTGCAGCGACAAGGAGAAGGAGTGGGCGTTCGGGTTCGACGGTCTGTTCAACGGCGCCCACCTCAAGACCGACTACGAGGAGCTGTCCTGGGAGACGGTCTCGGGTGACACCGAGTTCCTGCCCGGCGTGACGCTGCTCCAGACCCCCGGCCACACCCCCGGCACGATGTCCATGCAGGTCGACCTGCCCGACAGCGGCACCATGATCTTCACCTCGGACGCCGTGTACATGGGCGAGAGCTACGGCCCGCCGACGACGCCGGCGGCGATCGTCAACGACATGGGCCAGTTCTACTCGTCGGTCGAGAAGATCCGCGGGGTCGCCGAGAAGACCGACGCCACGGTGGTGTTCGGCCACGACGCCGAGCAGATCCACCAGCTCAAGACCGTGGGCAACGGCGGCCACTACACCTGATCGGAGCTCCGACCATGAGCGTCCCCCCGGTCCCCACCGAGGAATCGGTGTTCACGTGGGGCGCCCCGCCGCTGAAGTTCGGCGCGGGCGCCTGCGACGAGATCGGCTTCGACCTGTCCCAGTACGGGGCGAAGCGCATCCTCCTGATCACCGACCCCGGCATGCAGCAGACGGGCCTGCCCGACCGCATCGCCGACCAGATCCGCCGCTACGACATGACCGTAGAGATCTTCGACGGCGTCCACGTCGAGCCGACCGACGACTCCATGAACAAGGCCATCGGCTACGCCACCGAGCAGGGCCCGTGGGACGGGTTCGTCGCGGTGGGCGGCGGGTCGAGCATCGACACGGCCAAGGCCGTCAACCTGCTGACGACCTATCCCGGCGACCTGATGGACTACATCAACAAGCCGGTGGGCAGGGCCCAGGTCCCGCCCGGCCAGCTCAAGCCGCTGATCGCCGTCCCCACCACGGCGGGCACCGGGTCGGAGTCGACGGCGATGTGCATCCTCGACGTGCTCTCGCTGCGGGTGAAGACCGGCATCAGCCACGCGCGGCTGCGCCCGACGCTGGCCGTCGTCGACCCGCTGCTGACGATGACGCTCCCGCCCGAGGTCACGGCCGCGGCGGGGATGGACATCGTGTGCCACGCGCTCGAGTCCTACACGGCGCGCTGGTACGCGACGTTCGAACGCAAGAAGCCCGAGGAGCGGGTGACCTACAACGGCTCCAACCCCGTCTCCGACCTGTGGTGCGAGAAGTCGATGTCGTTGCTCGCACGCTCGTTCCGCACCGCGGTGGAGCGCGGCGAGGAGGACGTCGACGCCCGGACCGACATGATGATGGCGGCGACCTTCGCCGGCATGGGCTTCGGCAACTCCGGGGTGCACATCCCGCACGCCAACGCCTACCCGATCGCCGGGCAGGTGCGGGACTTCCACCCGGCGGGCTATCCGCAGGACGAGCCGATGGTGCCGCACGGCATGTCGGTGTCGCTGACCGCGCCGGAGGCGTTCCGGTTCAGCTTCGAGGCGGCGCCCGACCGGCACATGGCCGCGGCCAGGCTGCTCGGGCCGAACGCGGACACGCAGAACGACGCGTCCGAGCAGCTGCCGCACGTGGTCACCGAGCTGATGCGCGACATCCGCATCCCCAACGGGATCGGCGAGGTCGGCTTCGGCGAGGGCGACATCCCCGACCTGGTGGACGGGACGATGAAGCAGCAGCGGCTGCTGGCCACCTGCCCGAAGACGCCCACCGAGGACGACCTCGCGGACATCTTCCGCAAGTCGATCCAGAACTGGTAGCCGGGTGCCGATCTACGACTACCGCTGCGACTGCGGCGTGCGCTTCGAGCGCCTCGTCGCCCTCGACGCGCCCACCCCGCCGTGCCCGCAGTGCGGCGGGGAGGCGCGCAAGGTCCCGTCACGCCCGGCGCTGCACGGCACCGCGGACCCGGGGCCGTCCAAGGAGTACATGCCCCAGACCTGGAAGGGCACCCACCGCGGGAACCGGGAGTACGTGACCGGGCTGCAGCGCCAGTGGGAGAAGCGCGAGCGGCTCGAGGCGAAGCACCCCGAGCTGCGCGGCGACACCCGTCCCGTGGCCGCGCACGAGGGGCGCTACGAGCAGGCCCCCCTGCGCGCGGGGGAGCCGTACCTGGGGCCGGGCTCGTCGGGCTCGTCGGGGTCCGCCGACTCCGGGGGCTCGTCGGGGTCCGGCGGGTCCGGGACCGGCCACGGGCACGGGCACGGCCACTCGCACTGAGGGCGCCGCCGCCGTCAGGCGGCGGTGAGCACCCGCACGGTCTCGGCCACCGCGGCGACGCGCGCCGCGCGCACCGCGGTGGCGAGCGGGCGC
>CADCTH010000480.1 GCA_902805495.1 uncultured Actinomycetospora sp. | reverse complement strand
GGAGTTCGCTGGCCGGACGGACGCGGCACCCGCGCCTGCCGGCGGGCGGCGTGCGCTCGGGGGGCGTCGGCGTCGTCGACGGCCTGGCCGCGGCGCTGGGCGAGGTCGACGTGCTCGTCGACGCCACGCACCCCTTCGCCGCGACGATGACCGAGCACGCCGCGGCCGCCGCCGCGTGGACCGGGACGCCGCTGGTCGTGCTGCGCCGGCCCGGATGGACCGCGGGACCGGGGGACCGGTGGACGCGGGTGGCGTCGACGAGCACGTCGACCTCGCCCAGCGCCGCGGCCAGGCCGTCGACCCCGCCGAAGCCCCCCGAGCGCACGCCGCCCGCCGGCAGGCGCGGGTGCCGCGTCCGCCCGGCCAGCGACGTCGTCACCGGGAACCCCCGCGCGGACAACCGCGACGCCAGCTCCCGCGCCTCGGCCGTCCCGCCGAGGACGAGGATTCGGCGGGTCATCCGGTGCCCATCGCCCGATTGTTCGAGCGAAGGTGCCCTTCGCTCAGAACTGGCGACCCCCTCACGGCCGGGCGCGCGCCGCGGAGTAGAGGTGCGAGTCGCACCCCGCGTCGGTCCCGACCACCGGCCCCACCACGATCACCGCCGTCCGCCGCACCCCGGCCGCCTCGACCTGCTCGGCGATGTCGGCCAGCGTCCCGCGCAGCACCACCTCGTCGTCCCGCGACGCCCGCGCCACGACGGCGACCGGGCAGTCCGCCCCGCGCGCCGGGAGCAGCGCCGCCACGACCTCGGCGCAGCGCTGTACGGCGAGGTGCAGCACGAGCGTCCCGCCCGCCGCCGCCCACACGTCGAGCGACTCCCCTGGCGGCATGGGCGTCGCGTTGGCGGCGTCGCGGGTCAGCACCACCGACTGGCCGACACCGGGCACCGTCAGCTCCGTGCGCAGGGCGGCGGCCGCGGCGGCGAACGCCGGGACCCCGGGCACGATCTCCCACGGGACGCCGGCCGCGTCGAGGCGGCGCATCTGCTCGGCGACCGCCGAGAACACCGCGGGGTCGCCCGAGCACAGGCGCGCGACGTCGTGGCCGGCCTCGTGGGCCTCCACCAGCGACGCGGTGATCTCGTCGAGGGTCATGCGCGCGGTGTCGACGCGGCGTGCCCCCGGCGGGCACTGCGCCAGCAGCTCCTCGGGCACCAGCGAGCCCGCGTAGAGGCAGACCGGGCTCGTGGCCAGGGCGCGCAGCCCGCGCACGGTGATGAGGTCGGGCGCGCCCGGCCCGGCGCCGACGAAGCGGACGGTCACTCGGGGTCCTTCCTGTGGATCAGCTGGGTGACGCCGGCGAGCGCGCGCCAACCCGCGAAGCGCCCGACGGGCTCGGCGAGCTGCGCCGCGACCCGCCGCAGCGCCCCGCCGTGCTCGGCGCGGAACGCCGCGAGCGCCGCCTCGCCCTCGACGGTGACGGCATTGGCGACGAGCCGCCCGCCGGGGCGCAGCGCCTGGTGCGCCACCCCCAGCATCCCCGGCGCCGATACCCCGCCGCCGACGAACACCGCGTCCGGCGGGTCCAGCCCCGCCAGCACCTCCGGCGCTCGCCCGACGACCACCCGCAGGCCCGGCACCCCCAGCGCCTCGGCATTGGCGGCGATGCGCGCGGCGCGGTCCTCGCGCACCTCGACGCTGAGCGCCCGGCACGCCGGGTGGTGGCGCATCCACTCGATGCCGACGCTGCCCGCCCCGCCACCGACGTCCCAGAGCAGCGCGCCTGGGGCCGGGCGCAGCGCGGCCACGGACAGCGCCCGCAGCTCGGCCTTGGTCAGCTGGCCGTCGTGGTCGTAGGCGTCGTCGGGCAGCCCGGGCGCGCGCCCGAGCAGCGCGTCGGCGGGAGCACCGGGGCACGTCACGGCGACGACGGCCAGCGGGTCGCCGGGCGGGTGCGCCCAGCTCCCGGCCCGCCCGTCGGCGCGACTCTCGGTCGGCGCACCGAGCGACGCCAGCACGGTCAGCTCCGCCTCCCCGTACCCCCACGACGTCAGCGCGGCGGCGAGCGCGGCCGGGGCGTCACCGTCGGGGACGAGCACCAGCAGGCGGCGACGCGGCGCCAGCGCGGCCCGGACGGCGGCGAGGGGCCGGCCCACGGTGCTGAGCACCTCGACGTCCTGGACCGCCCAGCCGAGGCGCGCGCAGGCCAGCGACACCGACGACGGCGCCGGCAGCACGGTGGCCTTCGGCGCGTGCGCGAGCACCGCCGGGCCGATGCCGTGGAACGTCGGGTCGCCGCTGGCCAGGACCACGAGGGCGCGGTCGGCGTGCTCCGCGAGCAGGCCGGGCAGCGCCGGCATCAGGGGTGACGGCCAGGTGACGGGGGTGGCGGCCAGCTCCGGGAGCAGGTCCAGCTGCCGCGGCGCGCCGAGCACGACGTCGGCGGCCTCGAGGGCCCGACGCGCCGGCTCGCCCAGCCCGGGCCACCCCTCGGCGCCGACGCCGACCACGGTCACGCTCACCGGGTCACCTCATCACGAAGGGTCCCGCCCCGGCGCTGGGAGCCTCGTCACCCGTAGCGCAGGCCCGAGACGCTGAGCACCACGCGGCCGCGGTCGTCGCGCAGCAGGGCCCGGCCGCTGCGCAGGCGTCGCCCGCCGTGCTCGAGCTCGGCCTCGGTGTGCACGGTGCGCCCGTCGGCGGGCACCGGGCGCAGGAACGCCGCGCTCGCCTCGTCCGCGGGGCCCTCGAGCACCTCGGCCAGCGCCCGCGCCGGCAGCGACGCCAGCGCGCCGCCCTGCACGATGGCGGCGGTGTTGACGGCATGCTCGTGGGGCGCCACGGCGTCGCGGACCAGCGTGTCGACGGCGAGCGGCGTCGGCGCCCACGACGGCACCTCCGCGCCGTAACCCGCGGCGACGTCGTCGGAGAGCACGGCGTTGCGCCCGTGTGCGCGGGCGACGGTCCGGCCCGCGTCGTCGGTGATCACCGCGGTGCTCAGCGCGACGCCGGGCAGCCGGTCGTCGAGGCACCCGACGGCGTGCAGCGTGCCGCCGCGGATGTCGCGGGTCAGGACGTGCAGGGTCAGGCGCAGCGTGGTGATCCGCTCGCCGGCGTCGAGCGTCCCGGTGACGGCGAGGCCGGAGGCGAAATCGCCGAGCAGCCAGAGCGCGGCGTCGGGGTCGCCGGCGGGCGCGGGCAGGGTCGTCTCGACGTGCCCGGGTTCGATCGCCGTCAGCCGCGCGTGCACCGCGGCGTGCACCGGCGCGAGCGGGACGTCGTCGTCGACGACCCGGCGCAGCACCGCCAGCGGCGCCTCCCCGGCGGG
>CADCTH010000479.1 GCA_902805495.1 uncultured Actinomycetospora sp. | reverse complement strand
TCGAGGACGTCGACTGCCCCGTCTTCCTCGCCCAGGGCGTGCTCGACGGCGTCGCCGCCGGACAGACGGCCCGCTATCTGCTGGCCGTGCCCGGCGCCCGGTTCCGGCCCCTCGCCGCGGCCGGGCACGCGCCGCAGTCCGACCGCCCCGGCGCGATCCTGCGGCTGCTGCGCGAGGCGCGGGACGCGGCGTGAGGTCGATCGCGGCCTATCGCGGATTCTCGCGCTTGCCCTAGAAGTGCGTAGACGACCCGATCTCCCGACACGCCGATGCCGCTTTCTCGCCGCTTCTCGGATGCGCGCTAGAGAGGCCCATACGCTGCGATCGAGCCGCGCTCGACCCCGGAGGTGGGCATGGACCCCGTCCGGAACCCGTACGCCCCGGGCGCGGGCCAGCGCCCGCCGGAGCTCGCCGGGCGCGACCGCGAGCTGCAGGCGTTCGACATCGTGCTCGAGCGGGTCGCGCGCGGCCGCCCCGAGCGCAGCCTGGTGCTCACCGGTCTGCGCGGGGTCGGCAAGACCGTGCTGCTCGGCGAGCTGCGCTCGATGGCGGTCCGCGCCGGCTGGGGCGCCGGCAAGATCGAGGCGCGCCCGGACGCCGACCTGCGCCGCCCCCTGTCGGCCGCGCTGCGCCGCGCGGTGCGCGACCTCGCCGTGCACCACCGCGCCCCCGACCGCGTCGAGGAGACCCTCGGCGTGCTCAAGGCCTTCGCGCTCAAGGCCACGCCGTCCGACGCGAAGATCAAGGACCGCTGGCAGCCCGGCATCGACGTGCCCGTGAAGAACGGGCGGGCCGACTCGGGCGACATCGAGATCGACCTGGTCGAGCTGTTCGGGGTGTGCGCCGAGCTCGCCGCCGACGTCGGGGTGGGCATCGCGCTGCTCATCGACGAGATGCAGGACCTGCAGCTCGACGACGTCTCGGCGCTCTGCGCGGCATGTCACGAGCTGTCGCAGTCCGGCGCGCCGCTCGTGGTGGTCGGCGCGGGGCTCCCCCACCTGCCCGCGGTGCTGAGCGCCTCGAAGTCCTACTCCGAGCGCCTCTTCCGCTACGCCATGATCGGCCAGCTCGACCGCACCGACGCCGACCTCGCCCTCACCGTGCCCGCCAAGCGCGAGGACGCCGAGCTGACCGGCGACGCGCTCGACGCCCTCTACGAGGTCTCCGGCGGCTACCCCTACTTCGTCCAGGCCTACGGCAAGGCCGCCTGGGACGCCGCCGTCCAGAGCCCGATCGACGCCGACGACGTGCGCATGGCCGCCCCCGAGGCGGGTGCCGAGCTGGCCGTCGGCTTCTTCGGCTCGCGCTACGAGCGGGCGACGCCGGCCGAGCGCGAGTACCTGCAGGGCATGGCCGAGCTCGCCGAGGGCCGCGACGAGCCGGTGACCACCGCCGCGCTGGCCCAGCACCTCGGCCGCAAGCCCTCGTCGCTCTCACCGGCGCGCGACAGCCTGCTGCGCAAGGGCCTGGTGTTCTCCGCCGAGCGCGGGTGGATCGCGTTCACCGTGCCGCACTTCGGCCGCTTCCTGCTCGGCCGCGACTGAATGAACCCTCACTAGGCCGGACGAGTGAACTCGGCGGAGGCGGATAACGCCCTCCCGAGGAGCGACGACATCCCCCGCGAGCCCCGTGGCGCTGCCGGACCCCCGACC
Source organism: uncultured Actinomycetospora sp. (assembly GCA_902805495.1). Lineage (GTDB taxonomy): Bacteria > Actinomycetota > Actinomycetes > Mycobacteriales > Pseudonocardiaceae > Actinomycetospora. Next base: position 1,276 of record CADCTH010000479.1, on the reverse strand, counting down.
TGGCAGGGCCACGGGGCGTTCCACGTTCCGGGCCGTTCCCCGCCCGTCGGGGCGTGAGCCCGCCACCCGGACCGGATCCGACCTCCCCGTACGATCCCGGCGTGTCGGATCCCAGGCTGGAGATCCAGATGCTCCACGACCGCGTCATGGTCGCCCCCGTCCACGGCGAGGGCGAACGACGCAGCAGCGGAGGCATCGTGATCCCGGCGACCGCCCAGCCCGCCAAGCGGCTGGTGTGGGGCGAGGTCTTCGGCACCGGGCAGCACGTCCGCAGCGTCGCGGTGGGGGACCGGGTGCTCTACGGCCAGGACGACCACTTCGAGGTCGACGTCACCGGACGCACCTTCGTCGTGCTCCGCGAGCGCGACCTGCACGCGGTCGCGACCGCGACCACCGAGCCGACGCGCAGTTCGAGCGGGACGGGGCTGTACCTGTGACCTCACCTGGCGGGCCGACGCCCGAGGAGACCACCGTCGACAGGACCGACGACCTGGGCGCCCTCGACGAGCCGACCCGGACCCTCACCGGCGAGCCCCGGCACGAGGCCCGCGACGCCGAGCGCACCGCGTGGATCCCCCCGACCGACGGCGCGGACGGGGCGCGGACCGCGGGGGGCCACTCCGCCGACGGCGGACGGCGGCGCCCGCTGCTGCTCGGCGCCGCGGTGGTCGGCCTGCTCGTGGTGCTCTACGTCGGCGACCTGCTCTTCTCCTCCACCGACGTACCCCGCGGGGTCACCGTCGCCGGCGTCGAGATCGTCGGCGTGGGCGAGCCCGAGGCCGAGCAGGCGCTGCGCACCGAGCTGGCGTCGCGCACCAGCCGGCCCGTGAGCCTCCAGGCCGGCCAGGGCGCGGCGACGATCGACCCGCGCGAGGCGGGCCTCGAGCTCGACGTCGAGCGCGCCGTCGCCGAGGCCGGTGAGCAGCCGTTCAACCCGTGGACCCGCGTGACCTCGCTGTTCACCACCCGCGACGTCGCGCCCGTGACCCGCGTCAACGGCTTCGCGCTGGGCCAGGCGCTCGACCGGGTCCGCCCCCAGCTCGACCGGCCCGCCGCCGAGGGCACGGTCCGCTTCGAGGGCATCGCGCCCGTCGCGGTCCCGTCGGTGCCCGGCCAGGTCGTCGACGGCCCGGGCGCGGCGCGGGCGATCACCGAGCGCTGGCTCGACCCGGCGCCGGTCGCCCTGCCGATCACCGAGGCGCCCGTGACGGTCACGCCGGCGGGGATCCAGCAGGCCCTCGAGGAAGTGGCCCGCCCGGCCGTCGCCGGCCCCCTT
>CADCTH010000478.1 GCA_902805495.1 uncultured Actinomycetospora sp. | reverse complement strand
TCGTCGCCGGCCTGCTGCGGGCCACCGGCGAGCGGGCGCCCCAGCTCGGGTGCTTCGGGCTGCACGAGTGGGCGATGGTCCACCGCGCTCGGGACGTCCGGCACCCGGTCCCGCTGCGGCTCGGTCCGGCGGGCACCGACGAGGTCGTCGAGTCGCACCGCATCCGCTGCTCGCACTACGACGCCTACCGCTTCTTCACCCCGAGCGCCGCGCCCCGCAACACGCTGCGGCCCACCCGCGAGCGGCAGGTCGAGCTCGAGCAGCCGGGGTGCCTGCACGCGGGGATGGACCTCTACAAGTGGGCGGACAAACTGGGCCCGCTCGTGCCCGGCGAGCTCCTGCTCGACGCGTTCGTGCTCGCCCGCGACATCCGCGAGCTCGACATGCGCGCCTCGCCCTACGACCTCGCCGACCTCGGGTACGCGCCGGTGCGCATCGAGACCGCCGAGGGCAAGGCTGCCTACGTCGACGCACAGCGGGCCTTCGCGGCCCGGGGCGCCGCGCTGCGGGACCGGCTGCTCGCGGTGCTCAGCGCTCGGGCGGCGTGCTGACGGGGGCGACGGCGTCGAGGTGCCGCGGGAGGTGGTCCGCGGCGCCGGCGGCCAGCCAGGTGCACAGGTCGTCGACGTCGGCCGGCTCGTGCAGCGGCCCGGCCATCACCGCCGGGCGGGTGGGCGTGCGCTCGTGGTCGCAGGGCTGGACGAGCACCAGGGCGCCCGCTCCGTGCGGGGCGGCCCCGTGGGTGCACGCCGTGGCCGTGAGGCACGACGCGCGGACGAGGACGCCGTGGGGGCAGCGGCGCACCGCGCCCCGGAGGGCCTCACCCGACGGCGTCGGCGTCCGGCGCGGGCCACTGGTGGTGCGGACAGCCCGGGCTGCCGCAGTGCACCGCGGTGAAGCCGACGGTGGCGCCCGTGCCGCTCACCGCCGCCCTCCCCGGGTCAGCTCGGTCTCCGGACCCTCGGGCATGGAACTCCCTCCGTCGGTGTTGTAGAAAACGGTAATCGTTTCCGTCTACGAGAGGAAGCCGTGGCCCGCAACGATGTCCGCCCGGTCGTCAAGCTGCGCTCGACCGCCGGGACCGGCACGACCTACGTGACCCGCAAGAACCGGCGCAACGACCCCGACCGGCTCGTGCTGAGCAAGTACGACCCCCGCGTGCGCCGACACGTCGACTTCCGCGAGGAGCGCTGAGTCGCCGTCACGGGGTCACGCCGAACGACGAGGAGGAGTCGGGATGAAGATCCGCGCATCGCTCAGGGCGCTCAAGGGCAAGCCGGGGTCGCGCGTCGTGCGCCGGCACGGTCAGGTGCTGGTGATCAACGAGAAGAACCCCGGGTGGAAGGCCCGTCAGGGCTGACCGGAGTCGGTGACCCGCAGCAGCAGGGCGATCAGCGCGTCCGCGTGCAGGTGCCCGCCGCTGCGGGGCCGCACCCCGCGAGCCTCGTCGTCCGCGCGCAGCTCGTCGGCGACGTGCTCGAGCGCGCGGGCGAGCACGTCGGACAGCTCGGACGGCACCTCGCCGACGAGCTCGAGCGACCCGTCGTCGTGCCGGTGGGTGCTGAGGTGCGCGAGCGCCTCGCGCAGGGTGCCGCGGGGCTCGCCCGCCACCAGGTCTTCGCTCATGTGTTCGAACCTAGGGCACGCCCCCGACAGCGCCGCGCCGTCCCGGTCGGCGCGCCGTGGTCATCGGTGAGCGGGGGCAGCCGCAGCTCGTGCCGATGCGCAGCGTGTGGGGCACGGTCTCGACCATCACCGGACCCCCGCGACCGTCGACACGGCGGATGAGCTGTTCCACCGCGGTCTGGGCCATGACCCGCCGCGGCAGCGTGACGGTCGTGAGCTCGGCCAGCATCGAGGCGCCGGGGAAGACACCGTCGATGCCGGTGACGGCGACGTCGTCGGGCACCCGGAGGTCGTGCTCGCGGAGCGTCCCGATGACCCCGGACGCGATGGCGTCGGACCCGCACGCGATCGCGCGCGGGACGTCACCCGCGTCGACGAGGTGCTGCGCGACCCGCCGTCCCCCCTCGGCGTTGAGGAACGCGGTGAACCGCCGGTGGGCGGGCAGCGGCACCCCCAGCTCGGCCGCGGTGGCGACGAACGTGCGGGACCGCTCGGCCGACGACGACGAGCTCTGCGGCCCGGTGACGATCGCGAGATCGGTGTACCCGTGGCCGAGCAGGTGGCGCAGGACGTCCGCCGACAGCGCCGTCTCGTCCACGCCGATGAAGTCGGCCCGCAGCCCGGGGATCCGGCGGCTGACCTGCACGAACGGCATCTCGGCGCGGCGCAGCGTGCGGATGGCGTCGCCGTCGTCGGTGTGCAGCGAGGTCAGCACCATCCCGTCCACCCGGCGGGCGATCATCGTCCGGACCACCGTGTCCAGCGTCGGTGAGCTCTCCTGGGTGTGGGCGACGAAGACCTCGTACCCCTGGGCGCGGGCGACGTCGATGGTCCCGGCCGAGAACTCGGAGTAGAACGGGTTGCTGATGTCGGTGAGGACCAGCCCGAGCACCCGCGAGGGCTCGGGCTCGAGCGTCCGCTCGTAGCGGTCGAGCGGGTGCCCGAGCTCCGCCGCGGTCGCGAGCACGCGGGCCCGCATCTCCGCCGAGACGCCGGGCTTCCCGTTGAGCGCGTAGGACACGGTCGCGGCCGACACCCCGGCCCGGCGGGCGACGTCCGCCGCGGACACGCGCAGCGCGCGGATCCCCTGGCGGGGCCGCGCGTCACCGGTCACCCGGGACAGCCTGCCCTCAGAAGCCGACCGCGTCACGACCCTTGAGCCCGAGGACGGCCCGGGCCTCGTCGGGGGTGGCGATCTCGAGGCCGAGGGTGCCGAGGAGGTCCCGGACGTTGCGCACCTGCTCGGCGTTGCCCTCGGCGAGCCGACCCGGACCGATCCACAGCGAGTCCTCGAGCCCCACGCGGACGTGCGAGCCCGCCGCGGCACCGATGCCGGCCAGCGGCATCTGGTGGCGGCCGGCGCCCAGGACCGACCACTCGTGGCCCTCGCCGAACAGGCGGTTCGCGGTCCGGCGCAGGTGCATGAGGTCCTCGGGGTGCGGCCCGATCCCGCCGAGCAGCCCCATCACGGTCTGGACGAACAGCGGGCCCTGCGTCAGGCCCCGGTCCCGGAAGTGCGCGAGGTTGTAGAGGTGGGAGGTGTCGTAGCACTCGAACTCGAAGCGGGTGCCGCCCGCCCGCCCGATCTCGAGGACGGCCTCGATGTCGGCGAAGGTGTTCTTGAAGACGAGGTCCCGGCTCTTCTCCAGGTGCTCGCGCTCCCACGCGTGCTCGAACTCGGTGAACCGGCTCAGCATCGGGAAGAGGCCGAGGTTCATCGACCCCATGTTCAGCGAGGCGAGCTCGGGCGCGAACTCCCGCGCGGGACGCATCCGCTCCTCCACCGTCATGTGCGGGGAGCCGCCCGTGGTCAGGTTGACCACGGCGTCGGTGTGGCGCCCGACCTCCTCGAGGATCGGCACGAAGTGGGCCGGGTCCTGCGACGGCCGCCCGTCGTGCGGGTCGCGCGCGTGGAGGTGGATGATCGCGTCGCCCGCCTCCGCGGCGCCCAGGGCGGCCTCCGCGATCTCGCCGGGCGAGACCGGGAGGTACTTCGACATCGACGGCGTGTGGATCGCGCCGGTCACGGCACAGGTGATGATCACTTTCCGCGGTGCGGGCACGGCGACCGCCTTCGACGTCGAGCGCTGGGGCCGCGCCAGCGTCGGTCCGCCGTCGACCCTTAAGCAACGTTAAGCCTGCCCGTCGCAGCAGGGAGGGCCATCCGGACGCCGTGGGTCGAGGTCGAGCGACTTAACGTTGCTTAAGTCCGGACCGACCGGCGAGCATCGAGGCCGCTGTGATCTGAGGCACACCTCGCAGCGCGTTCCGCCGGCACCGATCCCACCACCCGCCGGCCTCCTCGCGACCCGCCTGCCGGGCGTCGGTCGAGCACGCCAGCACCCGGAGGTGCCCATGAAGCCTGCGCCGTTCGAGTACGCGGGACCGCGGGAGCTCGACGAGGCCCTCGACCTCCTCGCCGAGCACGGCGACGACGCGCGGGTACTGGCGGGCGGGCAGAGCCTCGTGCGGTTGATGAACGCCCGCCAGGTCAGCCCGGCGGTCGTCGTCGACATCAACCGGGTGCCGGGCCTGGACACGCTCGGTCTGTTCGGCGACAACGGGTCGTCCACCCTGCGCCTGGGCGCCACCGTCCGCCAGCGCACCAGCGAGCTCTCCGACGAGGTCGCCGCGCACGCACCGCTGCTGGCCGAGGCCGGCGCGCAGGTGGCCCACGCGCCGGTGCGCGCCCGGGGCACGGTCGTCGGCAGCGTCGCCTTCGCCGACCCGTCCGCCGAGCTCCCGGCCGCCCTGCTCGCGCTCGACGGTCTCGTCAAGGTCCGCAGCCGCGCCGCCGAGCGGACGGTCGCCGCGGACGACTTCTTCACCGGCCCCTTTCGCACGTCACTGGCCCCCGACGAGATGGTGGTGGCGGTCGACGTGCCCGTCGCGACCGGCCGGACCGGGAGCGCCTTCGTCGAGCTCACCCGCCGTCACGGCGACCTGCCGGTCTGCGGGGCCGCCGCCGTCGTCGGCGTCGGTGACGACGGGCGGGTCTCCCACGTGCGGGTCGCGCTCTGCGGCGCCGACGAACGACCGGTCCGCGTCCCCGCCGTCGAGGCCGCGGTCCTGGGCGCCGACGACCCGGCCGCGTTCACCGAGGCCGCGGCGGTGGCCGCCGACGGCACGAGCCCGATCCCGAGCTGCCACGGATCGGCCGACTTCCGCCGACACCTCGCGCGCGTGCTGACCGCCCGCGCCCTGCGCACCGCCTTCGCCCGTGCGACCTCGCCGAAGGAGACGACCGATGCCTGACAAGGTCCGCGTCCGGATCACCGTGAACGGCGCCCGCCACGACCTCCTCGTCGAGCCCCGCACCCTGCTGGCCGACCTGCTGCGGGGCGACCTCGCCCTCGCGGGCACGCACCTCGGGTGCGAGCAGGGCGTCTGCGGTGCGTGCACGGTGATCGTCGACGACGTCGCGACCCGCTCCTGTCTGGTCTTCGCGGCGCAGCTCGACGGCTCGTCCGTCCGCACCGTGGAGTCGCTGGCGGCGGCCGACGGCACCCTGCACCCCGTCCAGCGGGCGTTCACCCAGGAGCACGGCCTGCAGTGCGGCTTCTGCACCCCCGGGATGCTGATGGCCGCCTGCGAGCTGCTCGAACGCGTCCCCGAACCCGGGCGCGAGGACATCGAGGAGTCGATGGGCGGCAACCTGTGCCGCTGCACCGGCTACCAGAACATCGTGCGGTCGGTGAACGCCGCCGGACGGCTGATGGCCGACCGGACCAGCAGCGAGCAGAGCGGGGTCCGGGCATGAGCACCGTCGAGGAGCCCCGCACCGAGGCCCGCCGCTGGGTCGGGCAGAGCGTGCCCCGCAAGGAGGACCCGAAGCTGCTGACCGGGCGGGCCGGTTTCATCGGCGACGTCGTCCTGCCCGGGATGCTGCACGGCGCGGTCCTGCGCAGCCCGCACGCCCACGCCCGGATCGTCTCGATCGACACGTCGGAGGCCGAGGCGCTGCCCGGCGTGGTCGTGGTGCTGACGGGCGCGACGGCCGCCGAGCACGTCGACCCGATGCCCGCGTTCTGCGCCGAACCCGTCGAGCAGCGCGCGATCGCCGTCGAGCGCGTGCGGTACCCGGGCGAGGCCGTCGCCGCCGTCGCGGCCACCGACCGCTACGTCGCCGAGGACGCCTGCGAGCGCATCCGCGTCGAGTACGAGGTGCTGCCCGCCCTCGTCGACCCGGTCGCGGCGATGGACCCGTCGGCGACGCGGGTGCACGAGACGCTGGACTCGAACATCGTGTTCCACCGCAGCCTGGACTGGGGCGAGGTCGACGCCGACCTGGCCCGCGCGCACACGGTCGTGCGGTCGAGCGCCCGGTGGCACCGGATGGGCGCGCACCCGATCGAGACGGCCGGGGCGGTGGCGTCCTGGGACCCGTTCGGTCAGTCGATGACGGTGTACTCCAACAGCAACTTCATCAACTTCCTGCCCTGGGCGTTCGCCGGGATCCTGCGGGTGTCGACGAACCGGCTGCGCATGATCCCGTGCGCGGTCGGCGGCAGCTTCGGCAGCAAGCACCTCATCACCAAGGTCATCTCGATCACCGGGGCGCTCAGCAAGGCCTGCGGCCGGCCCGTGCAGTACCTCGAGGACCGCGCCGACAACGTCGCGGCGAACGACAACGTCGGCTGCGACCGCATCTACGACGCCGAGCTGGCGCTGGCCGAGGACGGCGAGATGCTCGGCCTCGTCCTGCGGATCATCGACGACTACGGCGCCTACTTCCAGTTCGCCCACGGCCAGCACGGCAACGCGGTGGCCCAGCCCGTCGGCCCGTACCGGATCGGCAGCGTGCGCTACGACGTCTCGTGCGTGCTGACCAACAAGGTCCAGCAGGGCTTCTTCCGCGGCGCGGGCGCCGACCCGGGCAACTTCATCCTGGAGCGGCTGGTCGACAAGGCCGCCCTGGAGATGGGCATCGACCGCGTCGAGCTGCGCCGGCGCAACTTCGTCCAGCCCGACCAGTTCCCGTACAAGATCCCGACGGGCAACATCTACGACAGCGGCGACTACGAGGCCGTCCTCGACCGCGCGCTCGAGATCGCCGGGCTCGACGGGTGGCGCACCGAGCAGGAGCGGCTGCGCGCCGAGGGCCGCTACCTCGGCATCGGGCTCGCGACCTGCCAGGAGCGCTCGGGCTACAACGCCTCGGAGTGGTGGTTCCTCTACGGCGACGAGGCGCCGCTGCCGGCGACCAGCACCCCGGAGAGCTGCAAGATCGATGTCGACGCCATGGGCGGCGTCCGCGCCACGATCGGCTGCCCGCTGTGGGGCAACAGCCCCGAGACCGTCGTCGGCCAGGTCGTCGCCGAGGAGTTCGGCATCGACCCGTCCGCCGTCTCCGTCGTCTACGCCGACTCCACGAGCGGCGCGATCTCGGCCGGACCCGGCGGCAGCCGCGTCACGATCATGCTCTCGGGCGCGACCCGCGGCGCCGCCCGGACCGTCCGAGACAAGATGGTCCGGGTCGCGGCGAGCGCCATGGAGATGGACCCCGAGGACGTCGAGTGCGTCGACGGCGTCTTCCGCGCGAAGGGCGTGCCGGGCACGTCGATGACCATGGCCGAGGTCGGGATGCGCGCCCACCTGTTCAACGACGGCACGAGCGAGGCCGAGAGCAGCGGGCTCGTCGCGGTGCACACCTACGACCACCCGTACTTCACGCCGCCCACGGACGACCGCAGCGACCTGGGCGCCTTCTACCCGATGGTCTCCCACGCCTGCCACATCCCGATCGTCGAGGTCGACCCGGAGACCGGCGAGGTGACGCTGCGCGCCTACTACGTCGTCAACGACTGCGGCACGGTGATGAACCCGGCGCTGGTCGAGGGGCAGGTCGTCGGCGGCATCGTGCTGGGCATCGGCGCGGCGCTGATGGAGGAGTACCGCTACGGCGCCGACGACGGGGCGCTCGAGACGCCGACGCTGCGGGAGTACCTGCTGCCGAGCATGCACGAGGTGCCCGAGATCGTGCTCGAGCACCTGGAGACCCCCTCGCCGTTCACCACCTACGGTGTGAAGGGTGCCGGGGAGGGTGGCCGGCTGGTGGCCCCGACGGCGATCGCGAGCGCCGTCGACGACGCGCTGCGCCCCTTCGGGGTGTGGGTGGACGAGCTGCCCATGACGCCCGAGCGCGTGGTCGGCATGATCGCCGACGCCCGGGGGGACCAGCGGTGAGCGTGGCCGACCCGGAACGCGGGCCGGCAGCGTTCCGCAGCCCCGAGGAGATCCTCGCCGCGCTGGCCCTGCCCTCGCGCGGCGAGGTCTACTCGCTCTCGGTCCCCCGGTTCCCCGGCATGCCGCTGTTCGGGGCCCACCCCCCGTTCCAGGTCACCATGGCGCGCACCCCGGACGGGCTGCGCGCCGACGGTGCGCAGCCGTGGGGGCCGTGCAACGACGTGGGCCTGGGGTACATGGCCGAGCTCGTGAGCGCGACCTCGCACAGCGGCGCGCACGTCGACGCCCTCGCCCACATGACGATCGGCGAGGACGACCACTGGTACGGCGGCGCCACCGCCCGCGAGCACCTCGGCGACCGCGGCCCGCGCCACGGCGACGCCGCGAAGCTGCCGCCGTTCGTCACGCGCGGCGTCCTGCTCGACGTCCCGGCGTACCGCGGGGTGGACGCGCTGCCCCGCTCCTCGCCCGTCGACGCCGCCGAGCTGGCGGCGGTCGCCGAGCACCAGGGGGTGGAGGTGCGGGCGGGCGACGTGGTGCTCGTGCGCACCGGCTACCTCGGGTCCTGGCCCGACACCGAGGCGATGGCCCGCCACGCCACCGCGGGGCCGGACATCTCGTCCGCCCGCTGGCTGCTCGACCGCGGCGTCGTCGCCGCGGGCAGCGACACCGAGACCTTCGAGGTCCAGCCCGCCCCCGACCTCGGGGACCCGGCCAACCCGCAGCCCGTCCACACGCTCCTGCTGATCGAGAGCGCGATCTACCTCTTCGAGTCGATCTACCTCGAGGAGCTCGCCCGGGACGGGGTCCACGAGTTCCTCTTCGTGGCGCTCCCGCTCAAGATCCAGGGTGCGACCGGCTCGATGCTGGACCCGGTCGCGATCGTCTGACCGCTGGTGCTCAGCGCCGGGCGAGCCGGCGCGCGCCGCCCGTGGTGGCGGCCGCGAGCCCGTAGTGCTCGAACACGGCCGGCTCGTCCTCGGCGGCGAGCTCGCCGTCGGTGTCGATCGACGGGGCGTGCCTGGCGAGGTCCTTGGCGACGGTGACGCGCACGTGGTCGGGCGAGACGGTGGCGCCCGCCAGCGGCACGAACGTGAGGCGCCGGCGACCGATCATGCCGACGACCACGGTGGCGAACGCCGGCTCGTCGGACAGGGTGTCGACGTACACCGCCTCCAGGTCGCCGATCTTGCCGCCCGTGGGGTCGACGACGGCCTTGCCCTGCCAGTCGCGGATGTTCTCGGCCTCGAAGCCCATGGGCGCGGACCCTAGCGGCGCGGCGCGGACAGGATCCGGACGGCGAGCGCCTCGGTGACGGCGAGTCGGGGCGTGTTCTGCCGGGCCCGCTCGGCGATCTGCCGCGGCGACAGGCCCATCTCCGCGTACAGCCGCACGATCTTCTCCTGCGCGGGCGTCCACGTCGGCCGGGCCTTGCGGACCGGACGTGCCGCTCGGGGTCGTCGCGGGGTCGGGATGCGCGGGACGGTCTCGGGCACGGTGCCGAGCCCGGTGTTCTTCGTCGCGAACTCGCCGGCGGCGGCGCGCGCCGCGACCTCGTCGGGCTCGGCGACGCGGAAGGCGTCGCCGCTCTTGTTGACGGCCACCGCGGTGACCGTCGGGCCCCGGCGGTACTCGGCCTGGCAGGCCGGGGCGGTGCAGTAGGTGTATCCCAGGTCGGCGCGCTCCGCCGCGATCTCGCGGCCGCACCCGATGCAGGTGGTGCTCATCCTGCGTCCGATTCTACTCCTGGCGCTGGACGGCCGGTGGGGCTCGGCGCGGGTGGACCAGGTACTCCTGATCGCCCGAGGTCAGCGCGAGGTGGCGGCGATCGTCGCGCCGCCGAGGACGACGTCGCCGTCGACGTCCGGGCGGTAGAACACCGCCGCCTGGCCCGGGGCGACGCCGCGCAGGGGCTCCGCGAGCGCGACCTCGACCCCCTCGCCGACCGCCCGCACCGTCGCCGGCGCCAGACCGCCGTGCGCCCGGACCTGGACGACGCAGTCCAGGGCGTCGCGCGGCGGGTCGACGAGCCACACCGGGGGGCTGCCGGTCAGGCCGGTGACGTCGAGGTCCTCGACCGGCCCCACCCGCACCGTGCGGCTGACCGGCTCGAGCCCGAGCACGTAGCGCGGGCGCCCGTCGGGGGCGGGGCGGCGCAGTCCGAGGCCGTGGCGCTGACCGACGGTGAAGTCCTGGACGCCGCGGTGCGCGCCGACGACCTCCCCGGCCGGGTCGACCATGACGCCGGGTGCCTCGTCGATCCGGCCGGCGAGGAAGCCGCGGGTGTCGCCGGAGGGGATGAAGCAGATGTCGTGGCTGTCGGGCTTCTCGGCGACGGCGAGCCCGCGGGCGGCGGCCTCGGCGCGCACCTCGCCCTTGTGGCTGTCGCCGAGCGGGAAGAGCGCGCCGGCGAGCTGGTCGGGGCGCAGCACGCCGAGGACGTAGGACTGGTCCTTGTCGGGGTCCGCCGCGCGCCGGAGGAGACCGCCGGCGAGGCGCGCGTAGTGCCCCGTCCCCACGGCGTCGAAGCCCAGCGCCCGGGCGCGCTCGAGCACCGCCGAGAACTTGATCTTCTCGTTGCAGCGCAGGCAGGGGTTGGGCGTGCGGCCGGCCGCGTACTCGGCGACGAAGGGCTCGACGACGTCGTCGCGGAAGCGGGCGGCGAGGTCCCAGACGTAGAACGGGATGTCGAGGACGTCGGCGCAGCGCCGGGCGTCGCGGGAGTCCTCCACCGAGCAGCAGCCCCGGGCGCCCTCGCGCATCGTCGCGGGCTTGGCCGCCAGCGCCAGGTGCACGCCGGTGACCTCGTGCCCGGCGTCGCGCAGCCGGGCGGCCGCCACCGCGGAGTCGACCCCGCCGCTCATCGCGGCCAGGACCCTCACGGTGCGCTCCGCGCACGTGAGCACTTCTCGGTGCTGGAGCACCGAGAAGTGCTCACGAGGCCGAAGGCCACCGTCATGACCGCGCCAGCGCATCGCCGGCGCGGCGGGCGCGCTCGACGACGGGGCCGATCGCCTCGACGACGGCGTCGACGTCGGCGGGCGTGGAGTTGTGGCCCAGCGAGAAGCGCAGGGAGCCGCGGGCGAGGTCCTCGTCGAGGCCCATGGCCAGCAGGAAGTGGCTGGGGCGGGCGACGCCGGCGGTGCACGCCGAGCCCGTGGAGCACTCGATGCCCCGGGCGTCGAGCAGCATCAGCAGGCTGTCGCCCTCGCAGCCGGGGAAGGACAGGTGCGCGTTGCCCGGCAGGCGCTCGCCGGGCCGGTCGAGCGGGACGCCGTTGAGGCGCGCGTCGGGCACCTCGGCGACGACGCGGGCGACGAGGTCGTCGCGCAGGGCGGTCAGGGTCGCGGTGCGCCGGTCGACGTCGGCGACCGCGGCGCGCACGGCCGTCGCGAGGCTCATGGTGCCGGGGACGTCGAGGGTCCCCGAGCGCACGTCGCGCTCCTGGCCGCCGCCGTGCAGCAGCGGGGTGCACTGCGCGTCACGGCGCAGCAGCAGCGCGCCCGCCCCGACGGGGCCGCCGAGCTTGTGCCCGGTCAGCGACAGGGCGTCGACCCCGCTCGCGGCGAAGTCGACGGGCACGGCGCCGACCGCCTGCACGGCGTCGGTGTGGAACGGGACCCCGAACGCGTGCGCGACCTCGGCGAGCGCCCGCACGTCGTTGACCGTGCCGACCTCGTTGTTGGCCCACATCACGCTGACGACGGCGACCTCGTCGACGTGGGCGGCGAGCGCCGCCCGCAGGACCTCGGGGTCGGCGCGGCCGTGGCCGTCGACGGGCAGGACGTCGAGCTGCGCGCCCTCGTGCTCGTCGAGCCACTCCCCCGCGTCGAGCACGGCGTGGTGCTCGGCCGCGGACACCACGACGCGGGTGCGGCGGGGGTCGGCCGCGCGCCGGGCCCAGTACAGGCCCTTTACCGCGAGGTTGTCGGCCTCGGTACCGCCCGTGGCCAGCACGACCTCCGAGGTCAGGGCGCCGACGGCCGCGGCGATGGTCTCGCGGGACTCCTCGACGGCACGGCGCGCTCGGCGGCCCGCCGAGTGCAGCGACGACGCGTTGCCGACGCGCCCGAGCGCGTCGGTGAGGGTGGCCGCCGCCTCCGGCAGCATCGGCGTGGTCGCCGCGTGGTCGAGGTAGGTCATCGACCGTCGAGCGTAATCCCCTCGTGCACGATCGGCTGCCCCCGAGGGGTGGGGTGCACGGTGCGTGAACGAGCGAAGGGCCCCTCCACTCGGATGTTCCGAGCGGAGGGGCCCTTCGGTCAGGACGGCGGCGCGCCTACGAGCTGCGCTTGCCGACCTCCTCGGCCAGCTGCGGGCTGATCGAGAACAGGTCGCCCACGACGCCGAAGTCGGCGATCTCGAAGATCGGGGCCTCGGGGTCCTTGTTGACCGCGACGATCGTCTTCGAGGTCTGCATGCCGGCGCGGTGCTGGATCGCGCCGGAGATGCCGAGCGCGATGTAGAGCTGCGGCGAGACGGTCTTGCCGGTCTGCCCGACCTGGAACTGGTTCGGGTAGTAGCCGGAGTCGACCGCGGCGCGCGAGGCGCCGACCGCGGCGTGCAGCGAGTCCGCGAGGGTCTCGACGACGTCGAAGTTCTCGGCCGAGCCCACACCGCGGCCACCGGCCACGACGACGTTGGCCTCGGTGAGCTCGGGGCGGTCGCCGCCGACGATCGGGGCCCGGTTGGACACCTTCGCCGACTTCGACTCGTCGATCGCCGGGACCTCGACGGTCTCCTGCGTGCCCGCCGCGGCGTGCTCCTCGATCTCGATGGAGCCGGAGCGCCACGAGATCACCGCGGTGCCCGTGGTCGCGTGGGCCTGCACCGTGAACGCCCCACCGAAGATCGAGTGGGTCGCCGCTCCCTGGCCGTCGATGTCGACGACGTCGTTGAGCCAGCCGGAGTTGGTGCGCACCGCCAGGCGCCCGGCGACCTCGCGGCCGTCGGCACCCGCCGGGATGAGCACGGCGGTCGGCGAGACGCGCTCGACCAGCGCGGCGAGGGCGTCGACCTGCGGGGTCGACAGGTAGTTCACCGCGTCGTCGGACTCGGCGACGTAGATCTTCTCGGCGCCGTGCGCACCCAGGCCCTCGGCGACCTTCGTCGCCGTGCCGGGGGTGCCGACCACGACGGCCGAGGGCTCGCCCAGGCGGCGGGCCGCCGTGAGCATCTCGTACGTGTTCTTCTTGATCTCCCCGTCGACGTGGTCGACGAGGACCAGGACCTCAGGCATTCCTCTCCCTCCAAGTCGGAGCGGCCTCCGCGGCGCTGGCGCGCCGCGTGTGCCGTCCGACGTCGGGTCGCGTAGACGAGTTGATCAGATGAGCTTCTGGCCGACCAGGAACTCGGCGATCTTCGCGCCGCCGTCGCCCTCGTCCTCGACCTTCTGGCCACCGGACTTCGGGGGGCGCGGGGCGAACGAGTCGACCTGCACGAGCGAGCCGGCGAGGCCGACCTCGCTCGCGTCCAGGGCGAGGTCGGAGATGCCGATCTTGCTCACCGGCTTCTTCTTCGCGGCCATGATCCCCTTGAACGAGGGGTAGCGCGGCTCGTTGATCTTCTCGGCCACGCTGACCACCGCCGGGAGCGACGCGGCGAGGTCGGACGTGCCCTCGTCGGTCTCGCGCTTCACGGTGACGGTGCCGTCGTCGACGGCCATCTCGTTGGCGTGGGTGAGCGACGGCCACCCGAGCACCTCGCCGAGCATGCCGGCCATGGCGCCGCTGCGGCCGTCGGTGGCCTCGTTGCCGGCCAGCACGAGCTGGACGTCGTCGACGGTGCCGATCGCCTTGGCCAGGATCTTGGCGGTGGTCACCGCGTCCGAGCCGTGGATGGCCTCGTCGTTGACGTGCACGGCGTTGTCGGCGCCCATGGAGAGCGCCTTGCGGATCGCGTCGGTGGCGCGGTCCGGACCGACGGTGAGGACCGTGATCGTCGCGTCGCCGGCCTCCTTGATCTTGAGCGCCTCCTCGACGGCGCGCTCGTTGATCTCGTCCAGGACGGCGTCGGAGGACGCGCGGTCGAGGGTCTTGTCCGCGTCGGAGAGCGTGCGCTCCGACCAGGTGTCAGGCACCTGCTTGATCAGCACGACGATGTTCATGGGCCTGCTGCGACCTCCTGTGCTCGCTTCGCGGACCGCGATTACCGACCGGTAGCTTACTCGTCGGTAACCTGCCTTCTGCTCCGACTCTCCCACGCCCTGCGCCCGAGGGCACGGTGGCGTATCCCTCGCATGTTACCGGCGAGTAGGGTGTAGCGCCCTACTCGGGAGTAACTACCGATCGTCCCGAAGGGGACACAGCGGGCGATACCGTGGGGGGACACGGGGCGGGATCGTCCGCCCCGCTCGTCCCAGGGAGTCGTCGTGCCCGGAATGTTCTCGAAGGTCCAGCAGTTCCTGCGCAGCCCTCAGGGGCGCAAGTACACCGACCAGGCGAAGCGCTACGCGTCGAACCCCCAGAACCGTCAGAAGATGCAGGGCATGCTCAGCAAGTTCCGCGGGGGCAAGGGCGGCGGACCCCGCCCCTGATCCGGCGTCGGCCCGGTACGGGGGGACCGGGCCGCCCGGCTCACGTCAGGTAGTCGCCCATCCGCCGGAAGTAGTCACCGGCCACGTGCTCGACGCCGTCCGCGTCGAGCACGCGCTGCAGCACCAGCCCGTGCTGCCCGCCCCGCCAGGCCTCCGGCCCGGCGACGACGACGACGCCGCGGCCCTCGCGGGCGAACACGCGCCCGATCGTCCCGCCGCATCGCTCCCGCGACACCGACGCCTCGAGCACCCGCAGCCGCTCGCCCTCGTGCAGGCACCAGGCGTTGGGATAGGGCCCGGTCTGGGCGCGCACGAGGTTGACGAGATCCCGCGCGGACCGGTCCCAGTGGATGCGGTTGTCCGGGTCGGCGCGCTTGTGGAAGAACGACGCGTGCGCCGGGTCCTGGCGCAGCCAGTCGTGGGGGCCGTGCTCGATGCGGTCGAAGGCGTCGAGCGAGAGCTCCCCGAACAGCCCGACCGTGCGGTGGAAGAGGTCCTCGGTGGTGTCGGTGGGCGTCACCGGCACGGTCCGCTGGGTGATGATGTCGCCGCGGTCGAGGTCGGCGTCCATCCAGTGCGCGGTGATCCCGACCTGGCTCTCGCCGTTGATCAGCGCCCAGTTCAGGGGCGAGAAGCCTGCGTACTTCGGCAGCAGCGAGTCGTGGGTGTTGACGGTGCCGCGGGTGGGCGCGGAGAACACCTCGGGGCTGATCCAGGTGCGCCAGTTGCAGGCGAGCCCGATCTCCGCGTCCGCCTCCTCGATCGCGGTGACGAGCTCGTCGTCGACGGCCTTCTCGCGGTAGATCACCGGGATGTCGTGGGCGCGGGCCAGGTCGCCCATCGACTCCTCGAAGATCGCCGGCGCCCACTCCCCCTCCTCGGGGTGGCTGACGGTCAGCACCACCTCGTGGCGGGACTCCAGCAGCGCGGCCAGCAGCCGCGCGCCCCACTTCTGGTAGCCGAACAGGACGACGCGCATCGGTGCTCCTCCTCGAACGCTAGACGCGGGGCAGGACGGTCTCGAGGTAGCTCTGCACGGCCTCGCCCTGCTTGTAGTGGCTGCAGTAGTAGTTCGGCAGCGGGAACAGCCGGCCCTCGCGCACGGCGCGGACCTGCTGGAACGCGGGCTGGGCGAGCAGGGTCCGGGTGTTGGCGTCGACGCCACCGCGGGTGTCGGCGAGGTGCAGGACGACGTCGCAGTCGTCGAGCTGGGTGGCCTGCTCGTAGGACAGCCGCCCGCCCGCGCCGGTCTTGCCCGCCGCGAACTGCCCGAACCGGAAGCCGGAGTCGGCGAGCACCACGCCGCTCCAGGACGTCGGGTAGTCGGAGAAGAACACCCCGCCCGAGCTGCCGCGCACCAGCGCCCACGTCGTGCGCGCGAGCGTGGCGGCGTACTGCTGGCGGATGCGGGCGGCGTGCTGGTCGTACGAGGCCTTGAGCTGCTCGCCCTGCGGGAGCCGGTTGACCGCGTCGGCGGTGCGCAGCGCGCGCTCGCCCCAGCTGCCGGGGTTGGCGGCGGCGGGCAGCAGCAGGGTGGGCGCGATCCCCGAGAGCTGCGCGCCGAGGTCGGCGGGCAGCGACGGCACGAGGGTGCCGAGGATGAGGTCGGGACCCTGCGCGGCGATCGCCTCGAAGTTCAGCGCGGTGGGGCTGCCGACCTTGGGGATCGCGTCGTAGACCTGCTGGTACTCGGGGAGCACGCCGCCGAGGGTCGCCTCGGCGGTGCCCGACGGGGTCACGCCGACGTCGAGCAGGGCGTAGGTCGTGTAGAAGTCCGTGCAGACGATGCGCTGCGGGTTCGCCGGGATCTGGACGGGGCCACCGGCGCCCTGGACGGTGCGCGTGGCGCCGCCCCCACCGCCGCCCGACTCCCCGCCGCCGCCGCACGCGGCCAGGGCGAGCGTGGCCGCCACGCCCGCGGCGCCGGCGAGGAAGCCGCGGCGGGACAGGCCGGGTCGGACGTGCGGTGCCATCAGGCGTTCTCCTCGAGGGTGGGTTCCAGGTTCCGGGCGAGCAGGTCGCCGACCTGCTCGACCGCGCCCGGCCGCAGCAGCCCGTGGTGGGTGGCGGCGACCGTGACGAAGCGCGCGGAGGCGGGGAGCACCGGCGTCCAGCGCCGGCGCGCGTCGGCGAGGCGGTGATCCTCGTGCACGCCCTCCGGGACGGCGACGACCACCGTGACCGGGACGTCCCGGTCCAGGGGCTCGGGCTCGTGGGCGGCGAGGGTGGCGGCGGCGTGGCGCACGTGGCGCAGCGCGCCCGCGAGCACCGGGGGCGGGAAGAGCCCGGCGAGGCCGGGGTGCTGCTCGACCAGGGCCGTGAGCTCGGCCTCGGACCCGGGCGCGGGCAGGCCGAGCGCCTCGGCGAGGAACGCGACGGGATCGATCGCGCCGCCGGTGCCCGCGCCCTCGCCGGGCCAGGCGTCGAGCAGCGTCAGCGACGCGACCGTCTCGCCCGCCTCCACCAGGGCCCGCGCGACGGCGTGGGCCACGACGCCGCCGAACGACCAGCCGGCGAGGTCGTACGGGACGTGCGGGACGACCTCGCGCAGGCGCGCGAGCTGGTCGGCGGCGACGTCGTCGAGCGTGTCGGGTGCGAACCCGGGGTCGGCGAGCTCGCGCCCGGGCAGCGCCCACACCGCCCGGCCGGGGACCGCGCCGGTCAGCGCCGTGTACGGGTGGACGACGCCGCCGGCGCCGGGGAGGAGCACCAGCGGGCGTCCCTCGGCGCGGCGCAGGGGTACGGGTGCGGCGGCGTCGCTGCTGCTCGCGGCCCCGTCGTGCAGCGCGGCGACGTCGGCGACCGTCGAGTGCCGCATGAGGTCGGCGACCGACACGGTCAGGCCGAGGCGCTCGACCAGCCGGGTGCGCAGCACCGCGAGCAGCAGCGAGTACCCGCCGAGGTCGGCGAAGACGGTGTCGACGCCCACCCGGTCGGGCTCGACGTCGAGGACCTCGGCGAACACGGCCGCCACCGCGCGCTCGGCGTCGGTGCGCGGCGGTGTCCCGCTCCCGGCTGCGTCGCTGCTGCTCGCGGGGGCGGGCAGGGCGGCCCGGTCGACCTTGCCGGTGGGCAGCACGGGGATCGCGTCGAGGGCCACGAGCTCGGACGGGACGAGGTGCGCGGGCAGGGTGTCCTCGAGGTGGCGGCGGACGGTGTCGAGATCCCGCGCACCGACCACCCACGCCACCAGCCGCTGACCGCCCGGTCCCGGCCGGGTGTCGACGACAGCGCGGGCCACGCCGGGCGCGGCCGACACCGCGGCGGCGACCTCGCCGAGCTCGATGCGGAAGCCGCGGACCTTGACCTGGTCGTCGGCGCGCCCGAGGTAGTCCAGGCGTCCCGCCAGAGAAGCCGGACGAGTCAGGCGGCGGACGACGTCGCCGGTCCGGTACATCCGCGTGCCGGGCGGGCCGAAGGGGTCGGCGACGAAGCGCTCGGCGGTCAGCGCGGGCCGGGCGTGGTAGCCACGCGCCAGGCCCTCGCCCGCGAGGTAGAGCTCGCCGACCGCGCCCGGCGGCACCGGGCGCAGGGCGGCGTCGAGGACGTGGGCTCGGGTGTTCGGGTCGGGCACGCCGATCGGGACGCGGCCGGTGGCGCCGCTGGCGGGGTCGGTCTCGCCGAGCGTGGAGTTCACGGCGACCTCGGTGGGGCCGTAGGCGTTGAACACCCGCAGGCGCGCCGCCCAGCGCTCGACGATCGCCGGCGGCACGGCCTCGGTGCCCACCAGCATCACCGCGCCGTCGGGCAGCTCGGCGTCCGACGGCAGGGCCGCGACCAGCGACGGCGGCAGGATCATCACGTCGCCGCGGCCGAAGCCGCGCTCGGCGAGGAACGTCGTGAGCACCGGGTCGGCCAGGCGCACCCGCGGCGGGGCCACCACGAGCGTCGCGCCGGTGAGCAGCGACATCGTCAGCTCCCAGAACGCGACGTCGAAGCTTACCGAGGCGAACTGCAGCACCTTCGCGCCCGCGGCGACGCCGAGGCGGTCGACCGCGGTGGCCACCAGCGACGGCGCCACGCGGTGCGGCAGCACGACGCCCTTGGGGCGGCCGGTGGAGCCGGACGTGTAGATGACGTACGCCGCGTCGTCGGGGGTGAGCGCCGGTGTCGGCGGGGCCGGAGCGTCGGGGAGGGTGGCGACGTCCAGGCGCTCGACGCCCGCGACGTCGGGGGGTTCGGTGTCCGCGGTGGTGAGCACGACGCGGGCCCCCGCGTCCGCGAGCATGTACGCGAGGCGGGCCGCCGGGTAGTCGGGGTCCAGCGGCAGGTAGGCGGCGCCGGCGGTGAGCACGCCGACCAGCCCGGCGACCAGCGCCGCCGCGCTGCGCGCCCGCGGGCTCGCCGGCGGCGACGTCGTCGGGGTCGCGCTGCCCCGCGCAGCGGAGCTGGTCGCCGGGCTGGTCGGCGTGCTCACCGCCGGCGCTGCCTACCTGCCGCTGGACCCCGACTA
>CADCTH010000477.1 GCA_902805495.1 uncultured Actinomycetospora sp. | reverse complement strand
CGTTCGTCGCGCCCGTCGCCGGGGCGGCCGAGCGCGCGGGGGACGGGGAGGTGGGGGCGCTCCGGGCACCGGGGTGGACCCAGGTCGCCGCGCCCGTGGCCGCGGGGAACCCGCCCGTGGGGGTCCGCCCGGGGTTCACCCACCGGGTCGTCCAGGTGGTCGGCGGGCCGCCGGACGGGCGGGACGCCGCCACGGCCGGGATCGTCCCGGAGCGGGGTCCGGACGCGGGCCGCGACATCGGGCCGGACGTGGGCCGCGACGTGGGGCCGGACGTGGGCCGCGACATCGGGCCGGACGTGGGTCGCGGGGTCGGTCCGGACGGCCGGCCGGACGGGTTCTGCGGACCGGGCGGCGGCACCGGCGTCCGGTAGGGCGCCCCGGAGCTCGGGAACACCGCGGTGTGGGCCGCGTTCGTCGCGCCCGACACGCGCGCCGGCGGTTCGACCAGCATCGCGGCGCCGAGCACGATCGCGTGCTTCGGGTGCGCGTCGACGGAGGTGGGCCGCCCGAGCTCGGCGGAGACCATGCGGGAGACCAGCGGGATGCGCGAGGACCCGCCGACGAGCAGCACGGTGTCGAGCTGGTCCGGCGTCACCGCGGCCGACTCCAACGCGCGCCCGAGCGCGGCGATCGTCGCCGTCACCGAGGGACGGATCATCTCCTCGAACTCGCCCCGGGTCAGCCGCACCTCGGTCTGCAGGTTCGGCAGCAGCACCGGGATGGTCGCCTCGGTGTCGGCCGACAGCGCCTCCTTGGCCAGCACGCAGTCCTGGCGCAGGCGGACGATCGCGCTCGTGGCCGCGGCGTCGGCCGGGTCGAGCGCGGAGACCGCGCCGTCGAGCGAGCGGTCGACGTGGGCGAACACGGCCTCGTCGAAGTCGACGCCGCCGAGGCCCTCGACGCCCTCGGGCTCCCCGAGGATCTCGAACCCGCCGCCCGCGGTGTGCAGCACGGTGGCGTCGAACGTGCCGCCGCCGAGGTCGTAGACGGCGACGGTGCGGCCCTCGCCGATGCGCTCGTTGGCCGCGTAGTGCGCGGCGGCGGCCTCCGGCTCGGTGATCATCGCGACGTCGTGCAGGTCGGCGAGTCGCGGCACCTGCGCGAACAGCTCGCGCTTGTAGGGACCCCAGTTGGCCGGGTGGGTCAGGCGCACCGCCGTCGGGGGGCCGCCCTCGCGCTCGGTGATCTGGGCGACGACCTCGCGCAGCTGCGCGGCGAGGAGGTCGGTCGCGGAGTACGGGGTGCCGCCCAGCAGGAGCGGGGTCGGGTCGCCGAGACGCCGCTTGACCTCCCGGGCCACGCGGTCGGGCTCGCCCGCGGCCCGGCGCACGGCCGCGTCGCCGACCAGCACACCGCCGTCGGCGCGGACGAGCACCACCGACGGCATCGCCGTCGAGCGGTCGCCCAGCGAGGCCATCTCGACGTGGCCGTCACGGACGACCGCCGCCGCCGTGAACGTGGTGCCGAGATCGACACCGAGCCCGTACCCCACCGCTCCTCCTCGTCCCCGTTCCCTGTCCTGCCCACTGTCGCCCCCGGAGGGGCGACCGTCGAGAGCAGCCGGGTACTCACTCATCGCTCGCGCAGCTCTCCGCGTTGCTCTCCTCGGTCGATCTCCCGTCACCCGGCCGGTCGCCCGAGCCGTCGGGACGCCGCCAGCAGCCCCTCACAGGTCCGCACGAGCACGCGGGCGGTCTCGCGCACGGCCCGTGACGACCCGGGGTGCTCGACGCGCCGCTGCCAGTGGCCGAGCACCACCGAGGCCGCACGGGCCACCTCCTCGCTGCGGGCGTCCTCGGGCAGGCCGAGCCGGGTGGCGGGGGCGAGCCCCTCGCCGCCGAGGAGGCGCTCGGCCTCCGCGCGCTCGTCGTCGGGGAACACGACCGCCCCCGTGTGGAGCCGGTCGAGCAACCGCACCTCGACGAACTCGTGCGCCCCGGCGGTGATCTGCTCGATCTCGCTGCGCAGTCCCTGCGTGTCCGCGACCGGCCAGCGCCGGATCACCCCCTCCAGCACGGTGAGCGCCGACTGCGCGCGCAGCACGTCCGCACGACCGGCGAACCGAGTGGTCAGCACGTCGCGCAGAGGCCCCAGGCCGCTGTGGCGCACGAGCTCCCGGGAGAGCTCCCCCGCCGTCGTGACCGTGCCCTCGCGCAGGAGACGCACCGAGAGCCGCACCCCGAACAGGCCGTAGCGGTCGAGGAGGACCGCGCGGCGGCGCGCCTCGACGTCGACGTCGCTGTCCGCGGTGGCGAAGCGCGTGGCGGTCAGCAGGAGGCGGTCGACGTCTGCGACCGGAGCCGTGGCGAGCTTGCCGAGGGCCCGGAACTCGTCCTCCCGCAGGGTGGCCGCGCTCGCCCCGAGCAGCCCGGCCACCGGCATCACCGTCTGGCACAGGCCCCGGACGCGGACGTCGTCGCGGTAGCGGGCGGCGATCGTGCTCGCGCTCTCGAGCGCGTCCGGGCGCGCGTGCCCCACCTCGTCGGCGCGCGCGAGCACGCCGACGGCGTTGATCGGCCAGCGCTTGGCGGGGTCGTCGCGGAACGCCTCGAGGAAGCGCATGTCCGACGCGTGGACGTGGCGCATGAGGTAGAGGACCGCGTCGGCCTCGGAGGACCCGGTGGCGCCGGGCACGAGGGCCGCCTCGGTGCGCCGGGACAGCTCCGCGCTCAGGGAGTCGAGGCCGGGCGTGTCGATCAGGGTCATCGTCTGCAGCGCGCGCGAGGGCCAGTCCACGAGCAGGCGGTCGACGTCGTCGGCCCCGAGCCGGCCCAGGTCGAGGTCGAGCAGCCCGCCCGTCGGACCGGGCGGCAGCTGCCGCGCGGAGCCGTCGCGCAGGAGCGCCTGCACGCGGTACGTGTGGCCGTCGCGGAACCACGTGACGATCCTCGTGCACTCCCCGGCGTCGGTCGCCGCCAGCTCCTGCCCGACGAGGGCGTTGAGCAGCGTCGACTTGCCGGCCTTGAGCCGACCGGCGATCGCCACCCGCAGCGGCTCGTCCAGGCGGCGGGTCGCCCGGTCGATCACCGGCGCCGCGGGGCCGCCGCGGTAGAGGGGGCCGACGCGGGTCATGAGGGCGCGCACCCGGTGCAGCAGGGGCGAGTCCGCGGGCGGCGGCGCCGTCGGCGACCACGG
>CADCTH010000476.1 GCA_902805495.1 uncultured Actinomycetospora sp. | reverse complement strand
GCCCCGGCCCCGGCCCCGACGACCCTGACCCGGCCGACCCCGACCCGGCTGACCCCGACTCGGTTGACGAGACGCAGACCGCGGCCGCGGCGCCGGAGCAGGGCTTGCTCGGCCTTCCCGAACCGCATGACGGGCCCGAGCCGTTCCCGGCGACGCTCGACGGGCTCGCGCCCGGGCCGGGACGGGTCCGCGCCGGCATCGGTGAGGTCCGGCTGCGGCTGAGCAGTGCCCTGGGCCTCGACGACGTCCCCGGTGCGGTGCCCGGCTACGGCACCGTGCTCGCCGGCGATGCCCGAGCCCTCCTCACCCGGTACCGCGATGGCGAGTGGCGCGTGGTGTGCACCGACGACCAGGGACGGCTCCAGCACGTCCTGCTCGCCCGACGACGACCCCGCCCCCGACCGCTGGGTGGGTCGGGGCTGCCGTGCCGGGCGATCGTCGAGCTCCAGGTCCCGACGACGCTGCTGGCCGACCTCATCCCGGCCGACCACGGCGCCTGGGCGCCTCTGCTCGTCGAGCTCCAGCGCCGTCTCGCCGACCTGTCCGCGCGTGGCGGGCCACCGGTAGAGACCTGCGCCGATGCCGTGCGGCGGCTCCCACGGGTCGAGATCGCCCGCTGGGTGCGGGTCCGCGACCGGTGCTGTGTCGCGCCCGCGTGCCGGCGCCCGGCCCGCACGGCCGACATCGACCACACCCGCGACCACTCCGCGGGCGGCCCGAGCCTGAGCTGGAACCTCGGGGTGCTCGACCGCCACCACCACCGCGCCAAGCACCACGGCGGCTGGACGCTGCGCCAACCGTCACCAGGCTGTTTCGAGTGGCGCACCCGCGCCGGGGTGCACCACACCACCACCCCGAGGAAGGTCCTCGAGGCGCCCCTCGCGCCCCGGCCCGCCGTCCGACCCCGACCACTGCCCGATGATCCGTCGCCACCCGGCACCGGGGAGGACCCCGACTGGCGTCACCGCTACCTCCGCGCCACCGGACCCAGACCGTCGACCCGTGCGCCGGCGACCCGTACGCCGCCGACCCCGGCCATGCCGACCGTCCACCCCGACGGCGACCCGCCCCCGTTCTAGTCGCGGGTCGGGACCCCCAGCACGAACGCCTCGCGCTCGGCGGCCGCGCCCTCGCGCAGCGCGAGCACGGCGGCGAGGGTCACGAGGCAGACGACGACCATGTAGACCGACACCGACAGCGAGGTCCCCGTGGCCCCGATCAGCGCCTGCGCCACCAGCGGCGCGAACCCGCCGCCGATCACGGCGCCGACGGAGTAGGCGAACGAGGCGCCGCTGTAGCGGATCGG
Organism: uncultured Actinomycetospora sp.; assembly: GCA_902805495.1. Classification (GTDB taxonomy): domain Bacteria; phylum Actinomycetota; class Actinomycetes; order Mycobacteriales; family Pseudonocardiaceae; genus Actinomycetospora. Next base: position 2,859 of record CADCTH010000476.1, on the reverse strand, counting down.
CGCGGGGAAGAGCTCGGCGTAGGCCGCGGCCTGCGGGCCGTACGTGAGCCCCAGCCCGACGCCGAGCCCGATCACGGCGAGCAGCATCCACGGCAGCGAGGCCGTGTCCAGCAGCAGGAAGAACGGGAACGACCAGACGAGCAGCCCGATCGTGCCCCAGAGGTAGACGGGCCGCCGACCCACCCGGTCCGACCAGATGCCGCTCGTGACGATGGCGACGCCCCACACCACCGCGCCCACGATCCCGACGGCGAGCATCGTGGAGCTGGAGACCCCGAGCACGCGGGTGCCGTACGAGGTGATGAAGGCGATCAGCAGGTAGCCGATCATGTTGTTGGCGACGAAGAGCCCGATCGCGACGAGCACGGCGCGCGGGTGCCGGCGCAGGACCTCGACCATCGGCGCCGACCGCCGGACCCGGTTGGTGCGCAGCGCCTCGAACACCGGGCTCTCCTCCACCCGGGCGCGCACGAAGAACCCGACGCCGACCAGCACGATCGACAGCAGGAACGGGATGCGCCAGCCCCAGCTCAGGAACTGCTCCCTGGTCGTCGACACCGAGGTCACGAGGAAGACCAGGTTGGCCAGCACCAGCCCGATCGGGACGCCGATCTGGGGGTAGGTGCCGAAGAAGCCACGACGCCCGGGCGGGGCGTGCTCGACGGCCATCAGCGCGGCGCCGCCCCACTCCCCGCCGGCCGAGAGGCCCTGCAGGAGGCGCAGCACCACGAGCAGGATCGGGGCGGCGATGCCGATCGTCGCGTAGGTCGGCAGGAGGCCGACGCCGACCGTCGCGACGCCCATGAGCAGCAGCGTCGCGACGAGCATGCCCTTGCGCCCGAGCCGGTCGCCGAGGTGGCCCGCGATCACCCCGCCCAGCGGCCGGGCGACGAAGCTGACGCCGATCGTCGCGAACGACGCGAGCAGCGCGGCGCTCGGGCCGAGCGGGGTGAAGAACAGCTGCCCGAACACCAGGCCCGCGGCGCTGGCGTAGATGAAGAAGTCGTACCACTCGACCGTCGTGCCGACGAGGCTCGCGAGGGCGACCCGGCGGACCGCCGCCGGGTCGGAGGTCCTCGGCGTCGGCGGGCTCTGCGTCATCGCGGGCTCCCCTCGTCGAAGCCCGGACGGTAGCCAGCCGAACCGTCGTTCGGGAAGCCCTCAGCCGAGGGCGACCCGCTCGTAGCGGCTGAAGCGGCGCGTGAAGCTCGCGGTCCCCGAGGTCAGGGCCCGCAGATCGACGGGGTAGCGCAGCAGCGCGGACTCGGGCACCTCGGCGCGCACGCACGTGTGCCCGCCCTCGTCCGGCTCGGTGCCGACGACGCGCCCGTGCCGGGCGGCGAGGTCGCCGAGCACCGCGCCGAGCTGGGCGTCCTCGACGGTGACCTCCACCTCGTAGAGCCGCTCCATCACCACCGTGCCCGCCGCGGCGACCGCCTCGCGCACCGCGAGCGCGCCGGCGGTCTGGAACGCCTGGTCCGACGAGTCGACGCTGTGCGCCTTGCCGTCCAGCAGCGTGACGCGGACGTCGACCACGGGGCGCCCGGGCGTGACGCCGGCCTCGAGCTGGGCGCGTACGCCCTTCTCGACGCCCGGGATGTAGGCCCGCGGGATCACGCCGCCGACGATCCGGTCGACGAACTCCACCCCCGACCCGCGCGGCAGCGGCTCGATCTCGATGCGGCACACCGCGAACTGGCCGTGCCCGCCGGACTGCTTGACGTGGCGCCCGAGCCCGGTCGCGGGCCCGGCGACGGTCTCGCGCTCGGGGACGGCCACCTCCGTGACCTCGACCGTGGCCCCCGCGGCGCGCAGCCGGGCGAGGACCTCGTCGGCGTGCGCCTCGCCGGTGCACCACAGGACGACCTGGTGGGTGTCGGCGTTGCGCTCGACGCGCAGGGTGGTCTCGGTGGCGGTGAGCCGGGCGAGCCCGCGCGCGAGGGCGTCCTGGGCGGTCCGGTCGGCGGCGGTCACGGCCACCGGGAGCAGCGGCTCCGGGAGCTCCCAGCCGTCGAGCCCGACCGGGTCGTCGGCGGCGCAGAGGGTGTCGCCGGTGGTGCCGGAGCCGAGACGGGTCAGGGCGCACAGGTCGCCGGCGACGCACCACGGCACCTCCCGCAGCGTCGCGCCGAGCGGGGCGTAGACCCGGTTCACCCGGACCGTGCCGGCTCCCGCCCCCGTGGGGTCCTCGCCGTCGCGGGGCCCGGGGATGCGCAGCGGGTCGGCGCACACGGTGAGCGCGGAGTCGGGGCGCAGGCGCCCGGAGAACACGCGCACCAGCGAGACGCGGCTGCCCTGGGTGTCGGTGCCGGTGTGGACGACCTCGGCGACGAGCGGTCCGTCGGGGTCGGGCGCCACCGGGTCGTGCCCGGCGCCGTCGGGGGCGTGCGCGGGCAGCGGCGGGTGTGCGGTGGGCGGCGGGACCGCGTCCACCACGAGGTCGAGCAGCGCGTCGAGACCCGCGCGGGCGGGGGCGCACACCCCGACGACGGGCACCAGCGCCCGGGCGCCGACGGCCGCGGCGAGGGCCTCGCGCAACGCGTCCGCGGCCACGGGCTCGCCGCTGATCCAGCGCTCGAGCAGCGCCTCGTCCTCGGACTGCTCGATGAGGGTCTCGACGAGCGCGCGACGGGCCCCGTCCGGATCGGTCGAGTCGGGGTCGTCAGCGGTGGGGTCGTCACCGTCGAGCAGCGCGGGCACCAGCAGCGTGCCGTCGTCGGCGCGCTCGGTGCGGGTGACGGGGACGAGCACCTCGCCGGTCTCCCCCACCGCCGCCCGGCAAGCCGCGAGCGCCGCGTCCTCGTCGGCGAGCGCGTCGTCGAGGCGGCCGAGCACGAGCACGGCCGGGAGCCCGGCGCG
>CADCTH010000475.1 GCA_902805495.1 uncultured Actinomycetospora sp. | reverse complement strand
TCGCGGCGCCGGACTCGCGACCACCGGCCCGAACGGGCCCGCGTCGTACGACCTGTCGTCGGCACACCTGCTGCGGCCCAGCAAGCGCACGCCGCAGACGGGCTGGCGGCGCGCGCTGTTCGTCGGCACCGGCGGGCTGGTCAACCCCGGCGAGAGCCCGGGCGACGCCGCGCGCCGCGAGCTCATCGCGCGCGTGAACCAGCCCCTGCACGGCTGCTACAAGATCGCGATGCTGAGCCTCAAGGGCGGCGTCGGCAAGACGACGATGACCACCACGCTGGGCTCGACGTTCTAGTCGCTGCGCGGCGACCGCGTCATCGCCGTCGACGCCAACCCCGACCGCGGCACGCTGAGCCAGAAGATCCCGCTGGAGACCACGGCCACCGTGCGGCACCTGCTGCGCGACGCCACACGCGTGCGCCGCTACTCCGACGTGCGCGCCTACACCTCGCAGGGCCCGTCGCGCCTGGAGATCCTGGCGAGCGAGCAGGATCCGGCGGTGTCCGAGGCGTTCAGCGAGGTCGACTACCGGCGCACGGTCACGCTGCTCGAGCACTTCTACAACGTCGTGCTCACCGACTGCGGCACCGGCCTCATGCACTCGGCGATGAAGGGCGTCCTCGACGTGGCCGACTCGCTGCTGATCGTCTCGTCGGCGTCCATCGACGGGGCGCGCAGCGCCTCGGCCACCCTCGACTGGCTCGACGCGCACGGCTACCGCGACCTGGTGTCCCGGTCGGTGGCCGTCATCAACTACGTGCGCCGCTCGTCGGGCAACGTCGACCTCGACCGGGTCTCCGACCACTTCGCGGCCCGCTGCCGAGCCGTGGTGCGCCTGCCGTTCGACCCGCACCTCGAGGAGGGCGCGGAGATCGAGCTCGACAAGCTCGCCGGCAGCACCCGCGCCGCGCTGCTCGAGCTCGCGGCCACCGTGGCCGACGACTTCGGCCGCGCCGGCTCCCGCGTCCGGCGCCCCGTCATCCCGCGCTGACCCCGGACACACGACCCCGGACGCACGACGAGGGGCGCCCCGATCGGGGCGCCCCTCGTCGTGCGTGTGCTGCTTCAGGCCGAGGGCGGGTCCTCGCGCTGGATCTTCTCGTCCAGCGAGCGCAGGAACTCCGGGTCGTCGTCCGGGGCGACCGGACGGCGCTGCGGGCGCCGCGGCGAAGCGGCCCGCGTCGGGCCCGTGGGCGCGTCCTCGGCACCGCCGCCGGGAGCGCCGTCGTGTCCGGCCTGGGCCGCCTGGGCGGCCATCACCTTCCACAGCAACGTCCCCACGACGACCAGGACCAACACGGCCACGAGGAACGGGATCACCACTGGGACGCCTCCAGCCTCTCGACGTCACCGGCCGCCGGCGGGTCCGCGGACCGGACACCGACCACGCTACCGGTCGCGACAGGAGTCTGCGTTGTGTGCGACAGGTGGCCGTCGGGTGACGGTCGGGTGCCCGGGGTGAGCGGGGACGGAGATCCCGCGGCACCGTCGCCCCGTCGGTCAGCGGTGGGCCTCGCTGGTCAGGCCGTCGAGCAGCGTGCGGACCTCCGACTCGCGGAACCGGCGGTGGCCGCCGGGCGTGCGGATGGAGCCGATCCGGCCCGCGGACGCCCAGCGGGTCACGGTCTTGGGGTCGACGCGGAACATGGCGGCGACCTCGCCCGGGGTCATGAGCCGCTCGTTCGCATCGTGAGCGATGGTCATGTCGCTCCACCTTCCCTGTCGCCTCACCGGGACCGCGCCGTCGTGGGCGGAGCGGACGTGATGGAAGGAATCGTGACACTCGGGGCCGCACGTACTCGAACGCTTGTATCCAGGTAAAGGGACCACAAAGGACGAACGGGACACCCACGTCGTCGGGGCAGCCGTGCTTACCCTGGAGATGTGACCTCCGAGGAACCCGGCTCTGCCGCCACCGGCTCGCCCGGGCGGGTGGCGCTGGCGATCGTGCTCTACGTCGGGGTGCGCCTGGTGATCGTCGCGATCATCGCGGGCATCCTCGTCGGCGTCGGCGTGCCCCTGCTGCTGGCCCTGCTGCTCGCGGTCGTCGTGGCCCTGCCGCTGTCGCTGGTGCTCTTCCGCGGGCTGCGGGCCCGCCTGGCCGCCGAGATCGACGCGGCCACCGCCGTGCGACGCGAGCGCCGCGAGTCGCTGCGGGCGGAGCTGCGGGGGGACGCGGAGCCGGAGCCGGACGAGTCCCGCGCCCGGGGGGACGGGTCCCGGGCGACATAGGGCCGAGATCGCGTCGAGACTGCCGGTGGACCCTGTCGTGCTGGTGGGCCGGGACTGTCAGGGGTCGGGTCTATCTTCGAACACATGAGCGAAGGTGGGGCTGTCGGGCCGGTCGAGCGGGAGGCGCTCGACCGGGTCCGTGACGGCATCACCGCGCTGCGCGCCGCCCAGTACCGGCTGTTGGAGGACGTCGCCGATCTGCAGCGCCTGGGGGTGGCCCAGAAGACGGGGGATCGGTTCACCGAGCGGCTGGTGCAGGAGCTGGGGCGGCTCAACCGCCGCGACGCCGACCGGTTGGTCGACGAGACCGCCGACCTCGTCCCGCAGCGGTCCCTGTCCGGTGAGCCGCTGCCGGCGCGGCTGCCCGCCACCGCCACCGTGTACGCGGGCGGGGAGATCGGG
>CADCTH010000474.1 GCA_902805495.1 uncultured Actinomycetospora sp. | reverse complement strand
GGTGGACGGCTCCGGGAACATGGTCAGATCGAGCGTGCCAGGGACACCACGGAAGTGAGCCGTCGTCCTGACGCGTGCACCGGCGTACCCGCGAGCAGGACGCGCACCTGCTCGGCCCACCCGGGTCGCTGCGCGGGGCCCGCGTGCTCGAGATCGGGTGCGGGGCGGCCTCGTGCTCGCGCGCCCTCGCCGGCGAGGGCGCGCGCGTCGTCGGCCTCGACCTCTCGGCCGGCATGCTGCGCCAGGCCCGGGCGGCCGACCGGCGCACCGGGGTCGCGGTGCCGCTCGTGCAGGCCGACGCCGGCGGGCTCCCCTTCGCCGACGCGGTGTTCGACGCCGCCTTCTCCGCCTTCGGCGCCGTGCCCTTCGTGGCCGACGCGGGCGCGGTCATGCGGGAGGTGGCCCGGGTGCTGCGTCCCGGGGCGCCGTGGGTGTTCGCGGTCAACCACCCGATGCGCTGGGCGTTCCCCGACGACCCCGGCCCCGACGGGCTGACCGTGTCCCAGTCGTACTTCGACCGCACGCCCTACGCCGAGGTCGACGACGACGGCCGCGTGACCTACGTCGAGCACCACCGCACGCTGGGCGACCGCGTGGACGACGTCGTCGCCGCCGGCCTGGTGCTCGAGCGGCTCGTCGAGCCCGAGTGGCCCGACGACCTCGACGCGGAGTGGGGCCAGTGGTCACCGCTGCGCGGCACCCTCTTCCCCGGCACGGCGATCTTCTGTTGCCGGCGCCCCGGGACGCCACCATGATCGGCCGTGCGCGGGCGACGCCGTCCGGCCGCGTCCCCGAGGTCGTGCTCACCGAGTTGCTCGGCGAGCAGCAACGGCGCTTCGCCGAGATCGACCCCGGCCTGCCGCCGGCCGTGCTGCCGCCGCCGGGCGAGGTGGTCGTCGTCGCCGACGACGCCGGTGGGGAGGTGGCGGGTGTCCTCACCCAGCACACGTGGCCGGCGGGCAGCGCCCCGCTGCTGTGGTCGGCCGCCGAGGTCACCGAGCTGCACCCGGTGCTCGGCCGCGCCGGTCGGATCGGGGTGGACCGCCTGGTCACCGAGTGGCGGGCCCGCCTGCCCGCGCGCGTGCGGCACGCGTCGGACTCCGCCGCGGTGATCACGTGGCCCAGCCGCGACGTGGTCGCCGCCCGCGCCTTCCTCGACCTCGGCCTCGTCGCGCTCGCGGTGCTCGCGATCCGCCGGCCGGGGCCGCCCCCCACCCCGATCGTGACGCCCCCGCCCGGCGACCCACCGCTGCTGGTCCGGCGCGCCCGCGACGACGACCTCGACGCGTGCGTCGGCCTGGCGATGCACGAGATCGCGTACTCGAGCATGGTCGGCGGCAGCGTCCTGCGCCCGGACGCCGAGGCGGTCAAGCGCACGTCGCTGCGGGAGCGGTTCGCGCGCGACGAGCCGGTGTGGCTCGCCGAGCAGGACGGCCTGGCGGTCGGCCTGCTGGAGTGCGGCCTGACCGACGCGACGCCGGGCTCCTGGCTCGCGGGCCTGCTGCCCCCCGGGCGCTGGGGCTACGTCAACTGCGCGTCGGTGCTGCCCGGTCACCGCGACACGGGCATCGGCCACGCCCTGGTCACCGCCGCGCTGCCCGGGCTGCAGCCGCCCGGCGCGCGGGGCAGCTACCTCTACTACAACCCGCCGAACCCGATCTCCTCGGTGTTCTGGCCGCGCCACGGCTTCCGCCCGCTGTGGACGCTGTGGGAGGTCCGGCCCGCGACGGGCCTGCGCTGATCCCCTCAGGTGCTGCGGGCCAGCGCGTGCTCCACCAGCGCGATCAGCGCGCGCGTGCACGACGCGTCGTCGCGGGCGTCGACGTGCACCAGCGGGCAGCCCGCGGGCACGGCGAGCGCCTCGCGCACGGCCTCGTCGTCGACGCCCTCGGTGCCCGGGAAGGCGTTGAGGGCCACGACGAAGGGCAGGCCCCGGTTCTCGAAGTAGTCGATCGCGGCGAAGCAGTCGTCGATGCGGCGCAGGTCGACCAGCACGACCGCGCCCACGGCGCCCTTGGCGAGCTCGTCCCACATGAACCAGAAGCGCGACTGGCCGGGCGTGCCGAACAGGTAGAGCACCAGCGCGTCGTCCACCGTGACGCGGCCGAAGTCCATGGCGACGGTGGTGGTCGTCTTCTCCGGCACGATCGACGCGTCGTCGATGCCGTCGGACAGGCTGGTCATCTGCTGCTCGGTCGACAGCGGCGGCACCTCCGACAGCGCCCCGACCAGTGTCGTCTTGCCGACGCCGAACCCGCCGGCGATCAGGATCTTCAGCGGCAGCAGCTCGCGGCGCTCCGCCGTCCGGACGGTGCCCGCCGCTCGGCCGGCCGCGAACCGATCACCGTGCACGGAGTCCATCGAGCAGCCTCTCCAGGAGTTCGCGGCGGGGGCGGCCGTCGGTGCCCACGAGGGGCAGGTGGACGGCGAGGTGGTCCTCGGCGGCCAGGTCGCTGACGAGCACCCGGGCCACGCCGATCGGCACGCCGAGCAGCGCGCCGATCTCGGCGAGCGACTGCGGCGCCGTGCTGGCCTCGACGATGGCCCGCGACTCGGGCGACATCGCCGGGGCCTTGGCCAGCCCCAGCTCGGTGGCGGTGACCAGGGCCTCGATGGGCATGTCCGCGCCCGCCGCCGAGCGTGTGCGGCCGGCGGTGAAGGCGTAGTTCGGGACGACCCGCCCGCCGTCGGTCTGCGGGCGCTGGCGACGGTACACGCTCACGGCGCCATCGGGTCCCCGGAGCGCCCGCGGCGAGCGGCACCCGGGGTGAGGGCGTGCCCGACGCGCGAGGCCAACATCGTCATCTCGTAGCCGACCAGACCCATGTCGGCGGTGCGGTCGGTGACGACGGCCAGCGTCGACCCGAGGCTGATCGACGTCGCGAACAGGTAGCCGCCCGCCATCTCGACGATCGTCTGGGTGACCGGCTCGGACTCCAGCAGCGCCGACGTCCCCCGGGCGAGGCTGACGAGGCCCGAGACGGCCGCGCACAGCTGGTCGGCCAGGTGCGGGTCGACGCCGTCGCTGACCGCCAGGCGCAGCCCGTCGGCGGAGACGACGAGGACGTGCCGCACGCCCGGGGTGCCGGAGGCGAAGTCGGAGAGCAGCCAGTCCAGCCCGCTGTCGGTCGGTGCGCTCACGTCTGGCTCCCGGTGGTCGTGCCGCGGTGGGGGTGGTCCCGGCGGGACGGGTCCGGGGACCCGCTGGGCCCGTCAGCGCCGATCGCCGACCGGGCCGCGGCCCGGCCTGGCCTGGTACGCCGACAGGGCGTCCATCGCGCCGCGGTCGGCCACCGGCGTCCCCGGGCGACGGTGCGACCCGCCGTTCGCCGCGGGGGCGACGGCCGGCATCGCCGAGGACGAGGTCGTGGGCGCCCGGCGGATCAGCTCCGGCGCGAGGTGGGACTGGGGACGCCGCCGGGCCAGGACGAGCCCGTTCGGGCCCACCGGCGCCGCCTGGTCCTCCTCCGACCGGCGCGGGGCGGGCGCCGCCGACAGCGGGCCCGACACGTCGGCGGGCACCCCGCCGTCGGCCGGCACCGGGGCGGGCGGCGGCACGACGATCGG
>CADCTH010000473.1 GCA_902805495.1 uncultured Actinomycetospora sp. | reverse complement strand
TCAGGACGTGGTTGCCGCCCCAGTCGTGCCCGACGAGGTCGACGCCGCCGTCCTGGGCGACCAGCACCTCGAGCTCACCGGCCAGCCAGGCGCGGTAGGCCTCCACCGTGGCCGGGAAGTCGTCGGGCAGCGGCGCCCCGAAACCGGGAGGCGCCAGGCGCACCACCTGCTCGCGCGGCACCCCGAGCGGGTCCAGCGCGTCCAGCAACGGCTCCCAGACCGCGGGCGTCTCGGGGTTGCCGTGGACCAGGACGATGGTCACGCGGCCACCTGGACCACCGGCACCGTCGGCTGCAGCACGGCGTCGGCCAGGGCGTCGGAGCGCAGGTGGGCGTGCTCCCGGTACTCGGGATCGCGGGTCATCGCCGCGAAGTGCTGCCGACTCGGGTAGCGCACGAGCACGACCATGTCCCAGGCCGGGCCCTCCGCGGCCACGAGGGCCCGGCCGCCCTCGCCCAGGTACGTGATCTCCACGCTGTGGCGGGCGAACACCTCCCCCAGCGAGTCCACGTAGCGCTGGTAGGTCTCCCGGCCCGTCGGGCCGGAACCGCAGCAGGTTGAGCATCACCACCGGCCCGCCCGGGTCCTCGGCCAGCAGCGTGGCCACCGCATCGTCCTCGAGCTCGCTCACGTCCGTCTCCTCTCGACGACGACGACACTCGCATACTTGTCGGACGACACGCAAGTTATCTTCCATTCTCGTCTCGGCCCCTTCAGCTCCGCATCAGGCGCGGTCGGGATCATCTCCCCGTGGACACGGTGACCGGGCGATGACGGCGACCCTCGACGGCCCCGAGGGCCTGACCGAGACGCGCGCCCGGGAGCTGGCGCGGGAGGGCCGGGCGAACACCCCGGTCTCGGGGTCGGAGCGCACCACCGCGCGCATCCTGCGCACCACCGTCTTCTCCTTCTACAACAACACGCTCTTCGCCATCGGCCTCGCGCTGCTCGTGCTCGGGCGCTACAGCGACGCGCTGGTCAGCGTGGGTCTCGGCATCATCAACGCGGCGCTGGCGGCGGTGCAGGAGCTGCGCGCCAAGCGCCAGCTCGATCGCCTGCAACTGCTGGCCCGCGAGCCCGTCACGGTCGTGCGCGACGGCGAGGAGCGGGCCGTCACGCCGGGCGAGGTCGTCGTCGGCGACCTCCTGCGGGTGCGCACGGGCGACCAGGTCGTCGTCGACGGGCCGCTGGTCGCGGTGACGGGGACGGGCGGCCGCGTCGAGGCCGACGAGTCGCTGCTGACCGGCGAGTCCGACCCGGTCGCCAAGGGCGTGGGCGACGTCCTCCTCTCCGGCAGCTCGTGCTCCGGCGGCGAGGGCCTGCAACGCGCCGAGCACGTCGGCACCGAGAGCCACGCCGGGCGCCTGACGCTCGCGGCCCGCGCCGACACCTCGGTGCTGACCCCGCTGCAGTGGCGCATCGAGCTGGTGGTGCGCATCGTCATCACGCTCGTCGTGCTCATCAGCGGCGCGATCCTCGCGCAGGCCCTGCTCGACGGCTCGACGGTGCTGCGCTTCGTGCAGACCTCGGCGGTGCTCTCGGGGCTGGTGCCCTACGGCCTGTTCTTCCTCATCGCCGTGGCCTACACCGTCGGCGCCGCGCGCATCGCCGGCCGCGGCGCCCTCGTCCAGCGCACCAACGCCGTCGAGGCCGTCAGCCGCGTCGACGTCGTGTGCACCGACAAGACCGGGACGCTGACCAGCGGGCGGCTCTCCCTCGTCGAGGTCGTGCCCGCGGGCGGCGACGAGGCCGGCGCGCGCGAGCTGCTCGGGACGTTCGCCCGCTCGGTGTCGAGCACCAACGCCACCACCGCTGCCCTGGCCGCCGACGCGACGCTGCCCGGGAAAGCGCGCGAGGTGGTCGACGAGGTGGAGTTCCGCTCGTCGCTGCGCTGGAGCGGCATCACCCTCGCCGACGGCACGTCCCTGGTGCTCGGGGCGCCGTCGACGGTGCGCCCCGCGCTCTCCGACGGCGCGCTGGCCGCCGACGACGCCGTCCGCCGCCGCACCGGCCAGGGCCTGCGGGTGCTCGTGCTCGCCCGCGGCACCGGGGGCCTGCGCGGGGACGACGGCGACGACCGGCCGGCGCTGCCGCGGCTGCGCGCGGTGGCCCTGGTCGCCCTGGCCGACGAGCTCCGCGCGGGCGTCACCGACGTGCTCACCGGGCTCGGCGCGGAGGGCGTGGCGGTCAAGGTGATCTCGGGCGACGACCCCGACGACGTCGCCGCCCTCGCGCGCCGCGCCGGGCTCGACGCCCCGGCGATCTCCGGACCGGCGCTCGCCGCGCTCGACGGCCCCGCGTTCGACGAGGCCGTCGACGTCCACGGCGTCTTCGGCCGCGTCGCCCCGGAGCAGAAGGAGCAGATCGTCGACGCGCTGCGGCAGGCGGGGCGGCAGGTCGCGATGGTCGGCGACGGGGTCAACGACGCCCGCGCGCTCAAGAAGGCGCAGGTCGGCGTCGCCATGCGCTCGGGCAGCTCGGTGACCCGCGACGTCGCCGACATCGTCCTGCTCGACGACTCGTTCACCACGCTGCCGCCCGCGCGCACCGAGGGGCGCCGCATCATCGCCGGGGTCAGCTCGTCGATGTACCTGTTCCTGGCGCGGGTGGCGACGCAGATGCTCGTCATCCTCACCGTCACGCTGCTCGGGCTCGGGTTCCCGTACACGCCGACGCAGGTGGGGCTGACGCTGTTCACCGTCGGCCTGCCGACCTTCTTCCTGACGTTGTGGGCGCGCCCGGATCCGCCGGCCGACGACCTGCTGGTGTCCCTCGCCCGGTTCGTCATCCCGGTCGGCGTGCTGACCGCCGGCTTCGGTACCGCCGTCTACGCCTACCTCGACCAGCTGGTGACGACGGGCCTGACCACCCGGATCGACTCCCGGGGCACGGCCCTGTGGGAGCAGTACACCGGGCTCTCGCCCAGCGACCCGACCTTCGTCGAGGCCTCGGCCACCCTCGGAGCGCAGTCCGGGCTGTCGGTGTTCGTCTCGACCACGGCGATCGTGCTCATCCTGCTGCTGGAGCCGCCGCACCGGATCTTCACGGCGTGGACGTCGGTGAGCTCCGACCGCCGGCCCACGTGGCTCGCGCTGGGCCTGTTCGCCGCGTTCGCCGTCGTCCTCCTCGTCCCGGCGACGCGGGAGTACTTCGGCCTCACCGCCCCCGATCCACCTGTGTTGGAGATCCCCGGGATCGCGCTGGTGCTGTGGTTCGTCACCCTGAGCCTCGCGCTCCGCTACCGGGTGCTCGAGCGGATCCTCGGGCTGCGCGTATCCGGGTGACGCCGGCGTGCACACGATGAGGTGCTGTTTCGGTCCAGAACCCGACCGCCTGGCGGACAGCACGTGAGCAGGACCACCATCGGCGGTGCCGTGTTCAGTCCGCGAGCAACGGTCGACCCTCCGTGCTCGCTCCGGAGCCTCCCCGGCTCCCGCGCGCGTACGGCCCCGGTGGTGGACGAGGAGGTCCCCGCCCATGTGGCACCTGCACTGGCGCGCCGACACGACGCGCCGGTCCCGCCCGGCCGAGCCGGCCGGCGACGGGACGCGCGTCGAGCGACGTCGCCCCACGCCGTCGCGCGAATCGTTCCAGTACGCCTGGCACGACACGCCCGCCGCCGTCCAGGCGAGAGACGTCCCGGAGTCGGTCCGTGTCCGCGGGCGGTGACACCGCGGACGCGTGCCGCCGGACCGCCCGCGCGCTCGCGCCGT
>CADCTH010000472.1 GCA_902805495.1 uncultured Actinomycetospora sp. | reverse complement strand
GGACCGCGCGATCGAGACGAACGTCGAGTTCTGGTCGGCGGTCGTCCTCGACCTCGCGGGCGTGCCGGCGCCGATGATGCCGGCGATGTTCACCTGCGCGCGGACCGCCGGCTGGGCGGCGCACGTCCTCGAGCAGCGGCGCACCGGGCGGCTCGTGCGCCCGTCGGCGCAGTACGTGGGCCCGGGCGCGCGGCCGGTGGCCGCCGCGGCGCGGTCGGCCTGAGCGCGATCCGTTGCACGACGCGGACGACCCGTACGACCAGCTCGGCGAGGGCTACGCCGCGCACAACGAGGTGGCTCCGTACAACGCGCTCTACGAGCGGCCGGCGATGCTGGCGCTGCTCGGCGACGTCGCCGGACGCGACGTCCTCGACCTCGGGTGCGGCCCGGGGGTGCTGGCGGCGGCGCTCGTGGATGCGGGCGCGCGCGTCACCGGGCTCGACCGCAGCGAGGCGATGCTGCGCGTCGCTGCCCGGCGCCTCGACGGGCGCGCCGTGCTGCGTCGCCATGACCTCGCCGACGCCCTCCCCGTGGCGGACGCGTCGGTCGACGTCGTGGTCGCCGGCCTCGTCCTGCACTACCTCGCCGACTGGGCACCGGTGCTCGGCGAGGTCCACCGCGTCCTGCGACCGGGCGGGCACCTCGTCGCGTCGGTGCACCACCCGTTCGCCGACGGAGCGCTGCCGAGCCTCGAGCCGGAGCGGCGCGGCCCCTACGCCGAGAGCCACCTGCTCGCCGAGGCGTGGTCGATGGGTGGCCGGTCCGCCGTCGTCCGCTTCTGGCACCACCCGCTGGGCAGGATGATCGGTTGGATCACCGGTGCCGGGTTCGTGCTGACCGACGTGATCGAACCGGAGCCGGTGCCGGCGATGGCGACGTCGCATCCCGAGGCGTTCGCCCGCCTGTCGGACAAGCCGGCGTTCCTGCTGGTCGAGGCCTGCCGCGCTGGGTGATCGTGGGGGCTTTCCTGGCGTTGGGCGCCAGCGTGGCCCCCAGGCTGGCACATCCGTGACAGTGGCCCAGGCGACAGCGACGGCGCGGGCGCGCTGCGAAGATGACCGCCGTGACCACGTCGACCGAAACGCTGCAGATTCCCGCCGAGCTCCTGCCCAGCGACGGGCGGTTCGGGTGCGGGCCCTCGAAGGTGCGCCCCGAGCAGCTCGCCCACCTCGCCGAGTCCGCCGGCGTGATGGGGACCTCGCACCGCCAGAAGCCGGTCAAGTCGATCGTCGGCCGGGTGCGCACCGGCCTGCGCGAGCTCTTCTCGCTGCCCGAGGGCTACGAGGTGGTGCTCGGCGTCGGCGGCACGACCGCGTTCTGGGACGCCGCCGCGGCCGGCCTCGTGCGCGAGCGCAGCCTGCACCTGACCTACGGCGAGTTCTCCTCGAAGTTCGCCTCGGTGACCAAGGGTGCGCCGTTCCTCGCCGACCCGATCGTCGTCTCCGCCGACCCGGGCAGCGCCCCGACCCCCACCTCCGACCCGAGCGCCGACCTCATCGGCTGGGCCCACAACGAGACCTCCACCGGCGTCGCCGTGCCCGTCACCCGCCCCAGCGGGTCGGGCGACGCGCTCGTCGCCATCGACGCGACCTCGGGCGCCGGCGGCCTGCCGGTGCAGATCAGCGAGTCCGACGTCTACTACTTCGCCCCGCAGAAGTCCTTCGCCGCCGACGGCGGGCTCTGGATCGCGATCATGTCGCCGGCCGCCCTCGAGCGCGTCGAGCAGATCGACACCGACCGCCCGGGCGGGCGCTGGATCCCCGAGTTCCTGTCGCTGCCGACCGCGCTGGACAACTCGCGCAAGGACCAGACGTACAACACCCCGGCCGTGGCCACGCTGCTGCTGCTCGCCGACCAGATCGAGTGGATGAACGCCGGCGGCGGGCTCGACTGGGCCACCGGGCGCACCCGCGACTCGTCGGACCGGCTCTACACCTGGGCCGAGGAGTCGTCGTACGCGACGCCGTTCGTCACCGACCCGCAGCACCGCTCGTGGGTGGTCGGCACCGTCGACTTCTCCGAGGACGTCGACGCCGCGGCCGTCGCCTCGATCCTGCGCAGCAACGGGGTGGTCGACACCGAGCCCTACCGCAAGCTCGGCCGCAACCAGCTGCGCGTCGGCATGTTCCCCGCGGTCGAGCCCGACGACGTCACCGCGCTGACCCGCTGCATCGACTGGGTGGTCGAGCGTCTGACGTGATCGCGCTGGGCTGAACGGGCGAGGGCGTCCCGACGAGGCCGCCCCGCCCGTGTCCACCGCTCACTCCGGTCACTCCCGACCCGCGACACGGGCGGCGCGCCTCCCTCGTCCGGGGAGAACGGTCGCCTAGCGTCGGTGAGCGAGCACGGCGCCCCCTCCACCGCTCACCCAGAGCGGCAGCGTTGTCCGGGGCCCGAGCCGCGAGCCGACGGGGAGGCCTGGATGCGTCAACTGCGCGTCGTCGGCCTGGCAGACGACCACGAGACCGTGATCCTCGAGGACCCCATCCGGCACGAGCGCTTCGCGGTCTCCGGGGACGAGCGGCTGCGCGCCGCGGCCGGCGGCGACGTGCGGCGCCTCGGCCAGATGGAGATCGAGGTGACCAGCCCGCTGCGCCCGCGCGACATCCAGGCCCGGGTGCGCGCCGGCGAGTCGGTGGACCAGGTGGCCGCGGCGGGCGGGGTGACCGTCGCGCACGTCGAGCGCTTCGCCTACCCCGTGCTGCTCGAGCGTGCCCGGGTCGCCGAGATCGCCCGGCGCGCGCACCCGCGGGTGCCCGCCGCCGACCCCGCCCGCACCGACGCGCGCACGCTCGTCGAGATCATCGCCGCCACGTTCGCCGCCCGCGGGCAGGACCACGACGACGCCCGCTGGGACGCCTGCAAGGGCGACGACGCGCAGTGGGTGGTGACGCTCGCCTGGCAGACCGGACGCTCGGACAACACCGCGCGCTGGACGTTCCGCCCCGGACCCGCCGGCGGCACCGTCGACCCGCGCGACGACGCGGCCCGCGAGCTGCTCGGCCACGACCCCGTCGGCGGACCGCGCCGGGGCGACGGCACGCCGGCCGCGGTGAGCGCGGCGCCCGTCGCCGAGCAGGTCGCGGAGCCCGAGGAGACGACGGCCCTGGCCGTCTCGGGCGACACGGCGCCGGCGCGCCGGGCCGCGTCGTCG
>CADCTH010000471.1 GCA_902805495.1 uncultured Actinomycetospora sp. | reverse complement strand
GGAGGCGATCAAGCCGAACCTGCTGCAGACCCTCGAGAACACGCCCGTGCTCGTCCACGCCGGGCCGTTCGGCAACATCGCTCACGGCAACTCCAGCGTGGTCGCCGACCTCGTGGGCATCCACGGGGGCGACTTCCTCGTCACCGAGGCGGGTTTCGGGGCCGACATCGGCGCCGAGAAGTTCTTCAACATCAAGTGCCGGACCTCCGGGCTCGAGCCCGACGCCGCGGTCGTCGTCGCGACGGTGCGCGCGCTCAAGGCGCACTCGGGCCGGCACAAGATCATCGCCGGGCGCCCGCTGCCGCAGGCACTGCTGGCGGAGAACCCCGACGAGGTGCACATCGGGGGCGCGAACCTGCGCAAGCAGATCGAGAACATCCGGCTGCACGGGGTCTCCCCGGTCGTCGCGATCAACGCCTTCCCGACCGACCACCCGAGCGAGCACGAGGCGATCCGCCAGATCGCGGCGGAGGCCGGCGCGCGGGCGGCGGTCTGCACGCACTTCGCCGACGGCGGCCGCGGCGCGGTCGAGCTCGCCGAGGCGGTCGCGGAGGCCGCGGACGAGCCGACCGAGTTCCGGTTCCTCTACCCCGACGAGGCCTCGCTGCGGACCAAGATCGAGACGATCGCCACCAAGGTGTACGGCGCCGACGGGGTCGCCTACGACCTCGCGGCCGAGCAGCAGCTCGAGACCTACGAGCGCAACGGGTTCGGGAAGCTCCCGATCTGCATCGCCAAGACACACCTGTCGATCTCCAGCGACCCCACGCTCAAGGGCGCTCCGACCGGCTGGAAGCTGCCGGTGCGCGAGGTCCGCGCGAACGTCGGAGCGGGGTTCGTCTACCCGATCTGCGGCGACATGCGGACGATGCCGGGACTGAGCGCGAAGGCGGCTGCCACGTCGATCGACATCGACGAGCACGGCGAGATCGTGGGTTTGTCGTGACGACGGCTGCCGGCCGCGTTGACTGAGACCGACTTCCTCGACCTGTCGCTCGAGGAGTTCCTCGAGCAGGTCGCGGCCCCGACGCCGGCGCCCGGAGCCGGAGCGGTGTCGGCGACCGTCGTCGCCCTCGCGGCGGGGCTGGCGGCCATGTCAGCCGGCCTGTCCACGCGGCAGCTGCCCGACGCGGGGGAGCTGGCCGAGCGGATGCGACGGCTGCAGGAGCGGGTCGCGCCCCTCGCACAGCGCGACGCCGCGGCGTACGGCGAGGTGCTGTCGGCGCACCGCGCGAGCGGCCCCGGTCCCGAACGGACGACGGCGGTCCGCGAGGCGCTGTCACGCGCGGCGGACGTGCCCCTGGAGATGGCGACGATCGGGATGTCCGTGCTCGACGTGGCCGCCGACGTCGCGCGGCGCGGGAACCCCAACCTGCGCGGTGACGCCCTCACGGCCTGCCTGCTGGCGCAGTCGGCCGTCGAGGCCACGACCGCCCTCGTCGAGCTCAACCTCCCCGACGCCGAGGACCACCGTCGGGTCCGCGCGGCGGCGCTGGCCAGCGCGGCGCGCAACACCTCCCTGCCCCCGGTCACGCCCTCGGGCGTCGGCCCGACGTAGCCTCGTACGCTGTGGTCCAGACTCTCGCACTCGTCCTCTCGCTGACCGTCACCGTCGTGGCGGTGGTGCTCTTCACGAGGACCGTGGGGCGCCTCGTCTCGGTCCTCCGACTGGGGCAGCCCGCGCCCGGGAGGACCGACCAGCCGGGCGCACGGACCGCCACCATGGTCAAGGAGACGCTGGCCCACACCCGGATGCTGCAGTGGACCCGCGTCGGCGTGGCGCACTGGTTCCTCATGATCGGCTTCGGCCTGCTCTTCGCGACGCTGGTCAACGCCTACGGCCAGCTGTTCGACGCCCACTTCGTGCTCCCGGTGATCGGGCACTTCCCCCCGTTCGAGTGGCTCACCGAGCTCTTCGCGTGGGCGATGGTGCTCGCGATCGTGCCGCTGTTCGTCTACCGCGTGACCCGGCCCCGGCAACGCGTGCGGGGTCCGGAGGGGCGCTTCTACGGGTCGACGATGTGGCAGGGCTACTTCGTCGAGGCCGTCATCCTCGGCGTGGGTCTCTGCATCCTGACCCTGCGCGGACTCGAGCACGCGCTGGCGCGGTTCGGCGAGGACCCGGGCACGGCCAGCCTCCTCCACTTCCCGTTGACCGCCTGGATCGGCGGGCTCTTCGGCGGACTCGGCGAGGGCACGCTCGCGACCCTCGTGTGGCTCGTCGCAGCGACGAAGATCGCGATCTCGATGACGTGGCTCATCGTGCTGGCGCTCAACCCCACGATGGGTGTCGCGTGGCACCGCTTCACCGTGTGGCCGAACATCTGGCTCAAGCGCAAGTCCGGCGGGGGACCGAGCCTCGGCGCCGCGGCGCCCATGCTGGTGGCCGGCAAGCCCGTCGACTTCGAGACGCTGGACGAGCTGGACGAGGACGCCGCGCTCGGTGTCGGCAAGGTCGAGGACTTCACGTGGAAGGGCCTGCTCGACTTCACCACCTGCACCGAGTGCGGTCGGTGCCAGTCGCAGTGCCCCGCGTGGAACACCGACAAGCCGCTGTCGCCCAAGCTGCTCATCACCAACCTGCGTGACCACGCCTACGCCAAGGCGCCCCTGCTGCTCGCCGACGAGGACCAGCGCGCGTCGCTGCCCGCGGAGCTGCACGCCGAGGCAGAGCGACCCCTGGTGGGCGCCACGCAGGGCGACCCGGCGATGCCCTCCGGGGGCGCGGTCATCGACCCGGAGGTGCTGTGGTCCTGCACGACCTGCGGGGCGTGCGTGCAGCAGTGCCCGGTGGACATCGAGCACGTCGACCACGTCGTCGACATGCGCCGCTACCAGGTGCTCATCGAGTCCGCGTTCCCCGCAGAGCTCAACGGCCTCTTCAAGGGGCTGGAGACCAAGGGCAACCCGTGGAACATGAGCCCCCGTGCGCGGCTCGACTGGGCCAAGGGTCTCGACTTCGAGGTCAAGGTGGTCGGGCAGGACGTCGAGGACCTCTCCGAGGTCGAGTGGCTCTTCTGGGTCGGCTGCGCCGGCGCCTACGAGGACCCGGCCAAGAAGACGACCCAGGCGGTGGCCGAGCTCCTCCACAGGGCCGGGGTCTCCTTCGCGGTCCTCGGGGACGGCGAGACCTGCTCGGGCGACCCGGCTCGCCGCGCGGGCAACGAGTTCG
>CADCTH010000470.1 GCA_902805495.1 uncultured Actinomycetospora sp. | reverse complement strand
GCCGGACGACCCGCAGGTGCGGGCGCTCGTCACCCGCGCAGCCCTCGGGCCGCACGTGCACCCGTCCACGGGGCGTGAGGAAGCGGTGGTCGGCGCTGGCCACGAGCACGGTGCCGTCGGCCAGGCGCACGCGCCAGGCGGGCTTCGTGGTGGTCCACGCCGCGTGCACCGGCGTCGGGACGAGGCTGCGCGCGTCGCCGCGCATCGCGGTGCCTACCACGAGGTCGCCGACGCGGACGTCGGCGAGGCGCACGCTCGTGCCGTCGACCATCAGTACCGGTGTGTCCGGCCCGAGGCAGTACGTGCACGCGTGGCTGCAGCCCCGGTAGGGGTTGACCGTCCACGCGAAGGGCATCGGCGACGACCCGGGCACCCGGTTGAGCACCGAGCGCGCCCGCACCTCGTGGAAGGTGATGCCGGCGAACTCCGGCGTCCGGACGCTGCGCACCAGCCCCTTGAGCGCGGGCATGCCCGGCAGCTCCTCGGGCCCGCTCGCGACCTTCTGCTCGTCCCACCGCACGCCCACCATTCGAACACGTGTTCGATGGTGCGGCAAGGCGGTGACGCGAGGACGATTCTGCGCGTGGACGATGCCCGGCGCCTGTGGAGCCTGTTCGAGCCGCTGCACGCGGTCACCTACTTCACCGTGGAGGCCCGCACCGCGTCCGACGCGGTGGGGCTGCGCGGCTTCTGGATGGCCTACGCGGCCCAGCGGGCCGCACCCCTGGGTGCGGTGGGGCCGGAGGTCGCGCACGCGGCCTTCCACGGCTTCCACCGCCTGCGGACGGAGCGCGCGCTGCCCGACGCCTGGGACCTCGCCGACCCCGCGCGCTGCCTGACCGCGCGCTCCACCGGGGCCGGCGCCGCGCTGCACCGGCTGTTGGGCGAGGAGGCCGCACACCGACCGGAGATCGCCGAGGCCGCCGCGCTCGCCGGCGCGGCCGCCGACGCCGCCGACGCCGAGGGCCGGGTGCTCGGCGCGGCGAACCAGGCGCTCCCCCGCCCCGACGAGCCCGTCCGCGCCCTGTGGCAGGCGGCGACGACGCTGCGCGAGCACCGAGGCGACGGCCACGTCGCCGTGCTCGTCGCCACCGGTCTCGGGCCGGTCGCCGCGCACCGCCTCAAGGCCGCGGCCGGCGAGCTCAACGGCTCGACGACCCGCCAGGCGCGCCGGTTCGACGAGGACGCCTGGGCCGAGGGTGCGCAGGAGCTGCGCGAGCGGGGGTGGTTGGACGACGCCGACCGGCTCACCGACGCGGGGCACGCCGGCCACGCGGAGATCGAGGCCGCCACCGACCGCCTCGCGGCGCGGCCGTGGGCGGCCCTTGGCCGTGAGGGCACCGACCGCCTCGCGCTCCTGCTCGCCCCGCTCGTCGACGCCGTCGTTGCCGGCCACGCCTTCACGCCCGGCAACCCGATCGGCCTCGTCCGGCACTGACCTGCTTCCGGGCCGCCCCCGGCTCCGGTGTCGTGTTTCGGTACTTGCGGTACGCGGTACCTGACGACAACATCACGATGGAGCAACGGTCGGCGAGCAGCAGGAGGTGCCCGGTGGGCGAGACGACCCAGTGGCGGCAGGGGGGAGCCCGATGAGCTTCACGCTCGAGCTGACGCCGGCCCACCACGAGCTGGTCCGCCGCGCCCACACCTTCGCCGAGGAGGTGATCCGCCCGGCCGCGGCGAAGTACGACGCCGCCGAGGAGTGCCCCTGGGACATCGTCGACCGGGCGGCGCAGGACGGCTTCTACAGCCCGTTGTTCTACGCCGACCTCATCGCCGATCCCACCGGGCTGTCGCTGCCGCTGTTCCTCGAAGAGATCTTCTGGGGGTGCGCGGGCATCGGGCTGACCGTCGTCCTGCCCGCCCTGGCCCTCTCCGCGCTCAACCAGGCCGGCACCCCCGAGCAGCTGGTCCGCTGGGCCCCGGAGATGTTCGGCGAGCCGGGCGACATCAAGCTCGCGGCCCTCGCCGTCTCCGAGCCGCAGGGCGGCAGCGACGTCGCCAACCTGCAGACCCGCGCCCGCAAGGACGGCGACTCCTGGGTGCTCGACGGCGAGAAGATCTGGATCGGCAACGGCGGGATCGCCGACGTCACGATCGTCAACGCCGTCGTCGACCCCGAGCTGGGCACCAAGGGCCAGGCGATGTTCGTCGTGGGGAAGGACACCCCGGGCATGGAGCAGGTCCGGCGGCTGCGCAAGCTCGGGCACCGGGCCTCGCACACCGCCGAGCTGAAGTTCGACGACTGCCGCATCCCCGCCGACCGGCTGCTCGGCGGCGAGGACAAGCTCGAGCACAAGCTGGAGAAGGCCCGCCGCGGCGAAGGCAAGCCCGCGGCGCTCGGCACCTTCGAGCAGACCCGCCCGATGGTGGCCGCGATGGCGCTGGGCGTGGCGCGCGCGGCCTTCGAGTACGCGTGCGACTACGCGCGGGACCGCGAGGCGTTCGGTGGCCCGATCATCGGCAACCAGGGCGTCTCGTTCCCCCTGGCCGACCTCGCCGCCGACATCGACGCCGCCCGGCTGCTCACCTGGCGCGCCTCGTGGATGGCCGCCAACGGCGTCCCGTTCCAGGTCGGCGAGGGCTCGATGTCCAAGCTCAAGGCCTCGGAGGTCGCCGTGCGCGCCGCCGAGCAGGCCGTCCAGACCTGCGGCGGGTGGGGCTACGTCGACGACCTGCCGGTGGAGAAGTGGTACCGCGACGCCAAGCTCTACACGATCTTCGAGGGCACCAGCGAGATCCAGCGCATGGTCATCGGACGGACGCTGGCCGAGCCGGAGTCGACCGAGGCGCCCGTGCACCACCGCCTGCCCGGCGACAAGCGCGGTCTCTCGCGGAAGTTCGGCCACGGCTCGCTGGCGCGCGCCCGCGCGGGCGAGGTGTTCATGAAGCTGGCGAACAAGGCGCCCGAGAAGGTGACGCGCCTCGGCGGCAAGCTCGCCTCCCCCGGCGCCTGAGCACCGTCTCGTCGGCGAGGGTGGGGCGGTGACCCGTGCCAGCGTGGCGGCCACGCTGGCGTCGGACGCCAGGAAAGCCCCCACCTAGACCTCACCCCCACGTCCGGCGCGCGGCGAGCGCCCGGCGATGATGGCGACGTGACCTCCTCCCGGCCACCGGATCGGCGCGCCCGGTCCCGGGTCGCGGAGCCCGCGGCTCGCCGATCGACGAACGCCCCGCCGGGACCCGCAGCCGGCGCGGCACCAGACGCGGCCACGGGGCCGATCGCGGTCCCGGAGGCGGGCGGGACGAGGGCCTCGCGGCGCGGCGACGTGTCCGCGCGGG
>CADCTH010000469.1 GCA_902805495.1 uncultured Actinomycetospora sp. | reverse complement strand
TCGCGCAACCGCGGACGGCCGGAGGAGCCGGGCGAGGGCGCAGGAGAAGCAGGCAGCCCCGCCGTCGCCAGCACGGCGGCGACGAGGGCCACGCCGACGAACGCGATCCGCCAGTCCACGGCCGCGGCGAGGCCGCCGACCAGCGGCGCGAACGTCATCCCGGCCGCCTGCAGGGAGCCCATGACCCCGAGCGCCCGGCCCAGCCGCTCCGGTGGCGTGGCCGCGGCGAGCGAGCTGAGCAGCAGCGGCGTGGTGAACGCGTTGGCGGCGCCCTGCAGGGCCCGCGCCCCGAGGAACAGCCACCCCGCGGTGGCCACGGCCCCGAGCAGCGAGAACAGCACGTAGGCGACGTAGGCCGTGCGCACCGTGCGCGGGGCGCCCCAGCGCTGGCCCAGCGTCCCCGAGACGAGCATGAGCAGGGCGAACGGCAGCAGGTAGGCCGTCAGCGACGCGGACGCCGCCGACGGGGAGATCCCGAGGTCGGCGCCGAGCTCGGGCAGCATCGACGCGGTGATCCCGCCGCCGAACGGGCCGAGGAACCCGCCGGCGTAGAGCGCGGCGACCCGGACACGGGCGAGGGTCGGGCGGGGCGGTGCCCCGGTCACCGCTCCCAGGGACCCTTGCCGTGGCCGGGCGGGCCACCGGCCGTGCCGCCGGGACCGCGCCGACGGAGGTACCGCTCGAAGTCGGCGGCGATCTCCTCGCCCGAGGCCTCCTCGAGGTCGGTCTCGGCGTCGCCGGCCTCCTCGAGGGCCTTGACGTACTCGCGCACCTCGTCGTCCTCGTCGGCCATCTCCGAGACCGTGCGCTCCCACTTCTCGGCCTGCTCGGGCAGCCCGCCGAGCGGCACCTCGACGTCGAGGACCTCCTCGACCCGCTGCAGCAGCGCGATCGTGGCCTTCGGCGCGGGCGGCTGGGAGACGTAGTGCGGCACGGCGGCCCAGAACGAGATGGCCGGGAAGCCCGCCTGCACGCAGGCGTCCTGGAGGACCCCGACGATGCCGGTGGGCCCCTGGTAGCGCGAGCGCTGCAGCCGGTACCGCGCGGCGGAGGCCTTGTCGAACGACGTGCCGGTGACCGGTACCGGGCGCGTGTGCGGGGTGTCGGCCAGCAGCGCCCCGAGCGTGATCACCGTGCCGACGCCCAGCTCCTGGGCCTGCGCGATGACCTCGGCGCAGAAGGCGCGCCAGCGCATGTTGGGCTCGATGCCGCGCACGAGGATGAGGTCCTGCGCCGAGCCGGGCGGGCGGCAGCGGTGGAGCCGCGTGGTGGGCCAGTCGATGGCGCGGCTGACGCCGTCCACGAGGCGCACGGTGGGCCGCGAGACCTGGAAGTCGTAGTACTCGTCGGGGTCGATCGCGGTCAGCTCGGTGGCGTCCCAGTGCAGCGCGAGGTGCTCGACCGCGGTGCTCGCGGCGTCCCCGGCGTCGTTCCAGCCCTCGAACGCGGCGAGCATGACGGGGGCCTCGCTCACGGCGCTGACCTGCGGAGACGTCTCCTCGTCCTCGCTCGGTCCGGTGGGGTCGGGCTCGTCGGTACGGTCGTCGGACAGGGACACGCGGACAGCCTACGTGCCGTGACGCGGCTCGCAGTGCGCCCGGCGCCGGTGCTCGATCACGTTACGATCGTGTGATGACTACTTCGGGTGAGTCTGCATTCCTGTCCGCTCTGCACTCCCGGGTCCTCATCGGCGATGGTGCCATGGGGACCGCGCTGCAGGACCAGGACCTCTCGCTCGACGACTTCCAGCAGCTCGAGGGCTGCAACGAGATCCTGAACGTCACCCGCCCCGACGCCGTCCTCTCGGTCCACCAGGGCCACCTGGACGCCGGCAGCGACATCATCGAGACGAACACCTTCGGCACCAACTGGCCGAACCTCAACGAGTACGACATCGCCGACCGGATCCGCGAGCTGTCCCTGGAGGGCACGAAGATCGCGCGGCAGGCGGCCGACGAGTTCTCGACGCCCGACCGGCCGCGATTCGTGTTCGGCTCCAACGGCCCCGGCACCAAGCTGCCGACGCTCGGTCACGCGCCGTTCGCCCAGCTGCGCGACGCGTACGTCGACTCGGTGCTCGGCCAGCTCGAGGGCGGCGCCGACGCCATCCTCGTCGAGACCTGCCAGGACCTGCTGCAGGCCAAGGCCGCGATCCTGGGTGCCTACCGCGCCATGGACCAGTACGGCCACCGCATCCCGGTCATCTGCCACGTCACCGTCGAGCTCACCGGCACGATGCTGGTCGGCTCCGAGATCACCGCGGCCCTGACCGCGCTCGAGCCGCTGGGCATCGACGGCATCGGCCTGAACTGCGCCACCGGCCCCGCCGAGATGAGCGAGCACCTGCGGGCCCTGAGCCGCCAGGCGCGCATCCCCGTCAGCGTGATGCCCAACGCCGGCCTCCCCGAGCTCGGCCCGAACGGGCCCGAGTACCCCCTGCAGCCAGACGAGCTGGCCGACTACTGCGCCTCGTTCGTCACCGACTACGGGCTCCAGCTCGTCGGCGGCTGCTGCGGCACCACCAACGACCACGTCCGCGCGCTCGCGGAGAAGTGCCGCGACCTGACGCCCGCCACCCGCGACCCGAAGCCCGAGCCGGGCCTCGCGTCGGTGTACCAGGCCGTGCCGTTCCGCCAGGACACCGGCCTGCTGATGATCGGCGAGCGCACCAACGCCAACGGCTCCAAGGCGTTCCGCGAGGCGATGGTCTCCG
Organism: uncultured Actinomycetospora sp.; assembly: GCA_902805495.1. Classification (GTDB taxonomy): domain Bacteria; phylum Actinomycetota; class Actinomycetes; order Mycobacteriales; family Pseudonocardiaceae; genus Actinomycetospora. The sequence goes on along the minus strand of CADCTH010000469.1, from coordinate 14,842 downwards.
AGGACTACGAGCAGTGCGTGGAGATCGCGAAGGCGCAGACCCGCGAGGGCGCGCACTTCATGGACCTCTGCATCGACTATGTCGGCCGCGACGGCGTCGCCGACATGGACCGCCTGTCCCACGACGTCTCCACCGCCTCGACGCTGCCGGTGGTGCTGGACTCCACCGAGGCCGAGGTCCTGCAGGCCGGGCTCGAGCAGCTCGGTGGCCGGTCCGCGGTCAACTCGGTGAACTACGAGGACGGCGACGGGCCGGACTCGCGGTTCCAGAAGATCATGCGGATCGCGAAGGAGCACGGCGCCGCCGTCGTCGCGCTGTGCATCGACGAGGAGGGCCAGGCCCGCACCGCGGAGTGGAAGACCCGCGTCGCGTTCCGGCTGATCGAGGACCTGACCACCAACTGGGGCATGAACGTCGAGGACATCATCGTCGACTGCCTCACCTTCCCGATCTCCACCGGTCAGGAGGAGGTCCGCCGCGACGGCATCGAGACGATCGAGGCCATCCGGCAGCTCAAGGAGCGCTACCCCGAGGTCCAGACCACGCTCGGCCTGTCGAACATCTCGTTCGGCCTCAACCCGGCCGCGCGCCAGGTGCTGAACTCGGTGTTCCTGTCCGAGTGCGTCGACGCCGGCCTCGACTCGGCGATCCTCAACGCCTCGAAGATCCTGCCGATGTCGCAGATCGACGACGCGCAGCGCGACGCGGCGCTCGACCTGGTCTACGACCGCCGCCGCGAGGAGCGGGACAACCCCGACCCGCTGCAGCACTTCATGAACCTGTTCGAGGGCGTCTCGGCCGCCTCGGCCAAGGACGCGCGCGCCGAGGAGCTCGCCGCCCTGCCGCTGCTCGACCGCCTCGAGCGGCGCATCGTCGACGGCGACCGCAACGGCCTCGAGGCCGACCTCGACGCGGGCATGGAGGAGAAGGACCCGCTCGAGATCATCAACGAGACGCTGCTCGCGGGCATGAAGACCGTCGGCGAGCTCTTCGGCGCCGGCAAGATGCAGCTGCCCTTCGTGCTCGCCTCGGCCGAGGTCATGAAGGCGGCCGTGGCCTACCTCGAGCCGCACATGGAGGCGACCGACAACTCCGGCAAGGGCAAGATCCTGCTGGCGACGGTCAAGGGCGACGTCCACGACATCGGCAAGAACCTCGTCGACATCATCCTGAGCAACAACGGCTACGACGTGGTCAACATCGGCATCAAGCAGCCGATCAACGCCATCCTCGAGGCCGCCGAGGAGAACAAGGTCGACGCGATCGGCATGTCCGGGCTGCTGGTGAAGTCCACGGTGGTCATGAAGGACAACCTCGCCGAGATGAACGACCGCGGCGTCGCGCAGAAGTACCCGGTGCTGCTCGGCGGCGCCGCGCTGACCCGCTCCTACGTCGAGAACGACCTCGGCGAGCTGTACCAGGGCGACGTGCGGTACGCGAAGGACGCCTTCGAGGGCCTGCGGCTGATGGACACCGTCATGGCCGGCGACACGGAGCGCTCCGAGGCCGAGGCCGCCAAGATGGCCGAGCGCAAGGAGCGCCGCGAGCGCTCCAAGCGCATCCAGGCCAAGCGCGAGGCGGAGGCCGAGCCCGAGGAGGTCCCCTCGGTCTCCGACGTCGAGCGGCGCATCGAGGTCCCGGCGCCCCCGTTCTGGGGCACGCGCGTGGTCCGCGGCATCCGGCTCAAGGACTTCGCCGGGCTGCTCGACGAGCGCGCGACGTTCTTCGGGCAGTGGGGCCTGCGCGGCTCCAAGGGCAGCGAGGACGGACCGTCGTACGAGGAGCTCGTCGAGACCGAGGGCCGCCCGCGCCTGCGCTACTGGCTCGACCGGCTGCAGGCCGAGGGCATCCTCGCCCACGCCGCCGTCGTCGCCGGCTACTTCCCGGTGATCTCCGAGGGCAACGACGTCATCGTCCTCGACGAGCCCGACCCCGAGGCCAAGGAGCGCTACCGCTTCTCCTTCCCGCGCCAGAAGCGCGACCGGCACCTGTGCCTGGCCGACTTCTTCCGCACGAAGGAGGAGGCGATCGAGCTCGGCGGCGTCGACGTCATGCCGATGAACCTCGTGACGATGGGCCAGCCCATCGCCGACTTCGCCAACGAGCTGTTCGCGAAGAACTCCTACCGCGACTACCTCGAGGTCCACGGCCTGGGCGTGCAGCTCACCGAGGCGCTCGCCGAGTACTGGCACCGCCGCGTGCGCGAGGAGCTCGGCTTCTCCGACGGCTCGGTCATGGCCGACTCCGACCCCGAGGACGTCACCGAGTTCTTCAAGCTCGGCTACCGCGGGGCGCGGTTCTCGCTCGGCTACGGCGCCTGCCCGAACGTCGAGGACCGCGTGAAGGTCGTCGACCTCCTCGAGCCGGGCCGCATCGGCGTCGAGCTCTCCGACGAGGACCAGCTGCACCCCGAGCAGTCGACCGACGCGCTCGTCGTGCACCACCCGGAGGCCAAGTACTTCAATGCCTGATCTTCATGGGCGCTGATCCCCGTGCCTGAGCTGGCCGCCGTCCTGTGGGACATGGACGGCACGCTGGTCGACACCGAGGGCCTGTGGTCGGTGACCATCGGCGAGCTGGCCGAGCGTCACGGCGGCGAGCTGTCGGCCGCCACGCGCGAGGACCTCACGGGGTCGAGCCTCGACCGCACGGTGCGCGCGGTGCGGGCCGAGGTCGGCCTCGATCCGGACGACCCGCAGGGCGTGGCCGCGGACGGCCGCTGGCTGACCGACCGCACGGCCGAGGTCTTCGGCCGCGGCGTCCCGTGGCGGCCGGGCGCCCGCGCGGCGCTGGCGGCCGTGCGGGCGGCGGGGCTGCCGACGGCGCTGGTGACGAGCACCTACCGCGAGCTCACCGAGGTCGCGCTGGACACCATCGGGCGCGGCTTCTTCGACGTCACGGTGTGCGGGGACGAGGTCTCGGCGACGAAGCCGGACCCGGCGCCGTACCGGCGCGCGGCGGAGCTGCTCGGCGTCGACCCGCACGCGTGCGTCGCGGTGGAGGACTCGCCGACGGGCACCCGCTCGGCGGTCGCGGCCGGGGCGACCGTGCTCGTCGTGCCCGCCGAGGTGGCCGTGGCGGCTGGGGAGCGTCGCGTGCGACGGTCGAGCCTCGTCGGGCTCACCGTCGCCGACCTCCGGGCCGCGCTGGCGGGGGAGACCCCCGACGGTGTCGCCGTCGCCGACCACCGGACGCGGGCGGGCGCTCACTGAGCGCTCCGTGATCCGGCCCTGCTCCGTCCGCGCTGGTACAGGATCGGGCTCCGTGTCCGCTCCTCGCCCGGACGGCCCAGTGCTCCGGTCGGTTCGCCCGCCCGACCGGCCGTTCGGCGCTGGAGGACGGCCGGACGGCGTGACTCCCGATCTCGAGGGGAACCGCGTCCGTCCCGGAGGAGAATCCGGTGGTGTGCAACCCCCCGTGACCGCGTGCGACGATGGCTCGACGTGAAGACGTTCGACGGGCTCTTCGACGAGCTGACCGCCAAGGCGCGCGACCGGCCCACGGGTTCCGGGACCGTGGAGTCCCTGGACGCCGGGGTGCACGCACAGGGCAAGAAGGTGCTCGAGGAGGCCGGCGAGGTGTGGATCGCGGCCGAGTACGAGTCCGACGACAAGCTGGCCGAGGAGATCTCCCAGCTGCTCTACCGCGTCCAGGTGATCATGCTGGGCCGCGGTCTCACGCTGGACGAGGTCTACAAGCACCTGTAGTGACACCCGCAGGTGTCAGGAGGAGGGCCCATGCTCCGCGTCGCCGTCCCCAACAAGGGGTCGCTCGCCGAGGAGGCGTCGACGATGCTGCGCGACGCCGGCTACCGGCAGCGCACCGACAGCCGTGACCTCAGCCTCCAGGACGAGGCCAACGGCGTCACGTTCTTCTACCTGCGCCCCAAGGACATCGCGACCTACGTGTCCGAGGGCCAGCTGCACCTCGGCATCACGGGCCACGACCTCACCGAGGAGTCCAGCGCCTCGGTGAAGCAGCTGCTGCAGCTCGGCTTCGGGCACTCGAAGTTCCGCTACGCCGCGCCCTCGAAGAACGAGTGGACGGTGCAGGACCTCGCCGGCAAGCGGATCGCGACGTCGTACCCCCGCCTCGTGCGCGCGAACCTGGCCCAGCAGCGCATCGCGGCCAAGGACGTCATCCGCCTGGACGGCGCGGTGGAGATCTCGATCGAGCTGCAGGTGGCCGACGCGATCGCCGACGTCGTCAGCTCGGGCCGCACGCTGGCCCAGCACGGCCTGGTGGCCATCGGCGAGCCGATCACCGAGTCGCAGGCGGTGATCATCGACCGCAACGCCAAGTTCGACCAGGTGCCCGACTCGGCGCAGGTCGAGCGGGACAAGTCGCGCTTCGTCGAGCGTCTGCGCGGGGTGGTGTACGCCCGCCGCTACGTGATGCTCGACTACGACTGCCCGGTGGACCTCAAGGACCGGGCCGTCCAGCTGACGCCGGGCATCGAGTCGCCCACCGTCGCGCCCCTGTCGGACGAGAAGTTCGTCGCCGTGCGCTCGATGGTGGAGCGCAAGCGGGTCAACGACATCATGGACGAGCTCGCCGACATCGGGTGCACGGGCATCGTGACCTCGTCGCTGCAGTCCTGCCGCGCCATCGGCGCCGGCAACGGTCGCTAGGACCTCAGCGCGGCCGGACGGTGAGGGCCTGGGCGGCGCGCCCGACCGGACCGTCGCCGTCGTGGAGCACCGAGAACGCGGTGCCGAGCCCCTCCGGCCCGATCACGCTGTCGGCGTCGAGCCCGATCCACTCGCCGCGGGGTGCACGGTGGACGTGCAGCGTGAGGTCGGTGTTGACGAACAACCAGGCGTTGAGGTCGAGCCGGGCCGCGGCGCCGTTGGTGGAGTCGGCCACGGCGGCCAGGCGCTGCCAGGGCGTGGGCTCCTCGTCGTCGACGACCGGGACCCGCAGCCGGCCCCACGCCCGCCCCGGCCCGGACTCGCCGAGGTGCCCCGAGAGCCAGCGCCACTCGAGGGCGTCGAGGTAGCCGGGCAGCCAGCCCTCCGGGGTGGGGATCTCGCGGCCCGCCTCCGGCCCGGGCATCGCCGGCCCCGGCGGCGTGGCGGCGGCCACCGTGTCGGTGACCGCGAGGCGCCAGCCGGCGGCGCGCGCCACCGCCCGGCCGTCGGCGGCGATCTCGGCGGACACGAGCTCGATGGTGCGCCCCGCGCGCTCCACCCGGCTCGACACCGTCAGCTCACCCATCGGCACGCGCCCGAGCACCTCGACCGTCAAGCGCGACAGCAGCATCTCGGGACGGGGGTCGCAGGCCTCCAGCGCCCGCACCAGCAGCGCGCTGGGCGGACCCATGTGCTGGCCGTCGGGGAACCACGGGCCGGCGGTGGACCCGGTGGCGAACACCCGCTGCGTCCCGGGCGGGTCGGCGGCGCTGCCGGTGGCGGGCGGCAGCAGCCGGAAGAACGGCTCGTCGACGGTCACGTGGGCTCTCCGGAGCGGGGTCGGGTGAGGGGCAGGAGGACGGCGGCGGTCGTCGCGGCGCCCATCCCGGGCGGCGGACCGGGGTAGGACGGGAGCGTGCCGCCCTGGGCCGGACACCGGTCGCGGAAGGCGCAGAACGCGCAGCCGGGACCCGGGTTCGGGCGGAAGTCGCCGGTGGGGGCGGCCCGGACGATGGCGGCCCAGACCGCGCGCAGCACGCCGGCGAAGCGCCCGAGCTCGTCGGCGGTGGGGCGCAGCGTCAGCGTCGTGGCGTCGCCGAGCTGCAGCAGCCGCACGGCGGGCACCACGGCGCGGGTGCGCGCGAGCAGCAGCGCGTAGAAACGGACCCCGAACAGCGCCCGCAGCTCGCCGCGCACCGACGGCGCGGACCCGGACTTGTAGTCGATCACCGTCAGCCCGCCGGGGCCGGTGTCGAGGCGGTCGAGGACACCGCGCAGGGGCGTCCCGTCGTCGAGCTCCGCCTCGACGAGCAGCTCGCGGGCCTCGGACGTCACGGCCCGCGGGTCCTCGAGGTCGAGGTACCGGGCGAGGAGCGCGTCGACGCCCGGCTCGCGGCCGAGGAGCGCGCGGTCGTCGGGCTCGAGGGCGTCGAGCACCTCGGCGGCCAGGGTGCGGGCGGCGTCGCCGGAGCGGGCGCCGGGCTCGAGGTCGTGCAGCCGCTCGAGCACGGCGTGGACCACGGTGCCGCGCAGGGCGGCGGGCGAGGGCGTCTCGGGCAGCCGGTCGATCGCGCGGAAGCGGTAGAGCAGCGCGCAGCGCCGGAAGTCCGCGGCCCGGGACGGCGAGAGCGCCGGCGCGCGCGGCGGCGCCGCGATCGCCACATCGTGCCCGGTGCTCACGATCGGCAGGCTAGATCACCACCCCGACAGCTCCGGCCCGCCGCGGGGACGCTGCGCCTGGGGCCGGCGGTGTCCTTGATCGCTCCCGCTGCTCCTGCAGGCCCGCCGGGCGGGGTCGACGGAGCACCCGGAGCGATCATGCTGCCAGGCGCCCGCGAGGGGCACGGTGCGCATGATCGAGAGGCGCCGACGCCTGCCGAACGTGCCCCTCGCGGGCCGGCGAGTGTCCTTGATCGCTCCCGCTGCTCCTGCAGGCGCGCTGGGCGGGGTCGACGGAGCACCCGGAGCGATCACCCCGGTCCACCCGCCCCCGGGGCCGCGGAGCCCGCCCGCACCCCGCGCCTAAGGTGGTCTGTCGTGCACAGCGAGGGCGTCGCCGACGACGGAACAGAGCTCGGCTCGACCCTCGCCGCCGACGAGGTCGTGCACGCCGACGAGGGCGACGAGGTCGTGCACGCCGACGAGGCCGAGTACCCGCCCGTCGACGAGGTCGACGACGAGCGCGGCCCCGCGCGCAGCGGGCCGTTCCTGCCCGGCGACCGGGTGCAGCTCACCGACCCCAAGGGCCGCCACTTCAGCCTCGTCCTCGAGCGTGGGCAGAGCTACCACACGCACCGCGGGGCGATCGCGCACGACAAGCTGATCGGCGCCCCCGAGGGCAGCGTCGTGCTCTCCGCCGCCAACACCCCCTACCTCGCGCTGCGCCCCCTGCTTCCGGACTACGTGCTGGCCATGCCGCGCGGCGCCCAGGTGATCTACCCCAAGGACGCCGCGCAGATCCTCATGTGGGGCGACGTCTTCCCGGGCGCGCGGGTGCTCGAGGCCGGCGCCGGCTCGGGCGCGCTGACCTGCAGCCTCCTGCGCGCCGTGGGCCCGACCGGGCACGTGCGCTCCTACGAGGTGCGCGCCGACCACGCCGAGCACGCGGTGGCCAACGTCGAGCGCTTCTTCGGCGAGCGCCCCGCGACCTGGGACCTGCGCGTCGGCGACCTCGCCGACCACGACCCCACGGAGCCGGGCGGGACCGCCGACCGCGTCGTGCTCGACATGGCCGCGCCCTGGGAGCTGCTCGACGTCGTGCGCGCGACGCTGGTCCCCGGCGGCGTGCTCGTCGGCTACGTGGCGACGACGACGCAGCTCTCGGCGCTGTCCGAGGCGCTGCGCGAGCAGGCCTGCTGGACCGAGCCGCAGATCTGGGAGTCCATGGTCCGCCCGTGGCACGCGGTGGGCCTCGCGGTGCGCCCGGAGCACCGGATGATCGCGCACACGGCCTTCCTGCTGACCGCGCGGCGGCTCGCCGACGGCGTGACTCCGCCGAGGGTGCAGCGTCGGCCCAGTCGGGGCTGACGGGGCGGGAGAACCCCTACGAGGCGACCGAGGGTGACCAGCGGTGATGCTCCGTGGTGGGGGAATCACCCACCGTGACGCCGCGCAAGGGAGGCTCGTGAGAACTCCGTCACCAGGACGCTACTCCACGGACACCTCGATTCGCGGGTACGGTTCTAGCCACGGAGTAGCGGAGGAGGGCGCCGTGACGACTGACGACGACCCCAGGGGCCGATCCGACCACGGCCGGGACCGCGGTGACCGCGGCGCGGCGGACATGGCAGCACAGGTGCGGTTCCTCGAGGACGAGGTCGCACTGTTGCGACGCAAGCTGACCGAATCCCCTCGGCACGCGCGCATCCTCGAGCAGCGCCTCGGCGAGGCGCAGCAGCGCGTGGCCCAGCTGAGCGAACGCAACGACAAGCTCACCGACACGCTCAAGGAGGCGCGGGCGCAGCTCGTGGCCCTCCGCGAGGAGGTCGACCGGCTCGCCCAGCCGCCCTCGAGCTACGGGGTCTTCCTCGAAGCGCACGAGGACTCGACGGTCGACGTGTTCACGTCGGGCCGCCGGATGCGGGTCGCGGTGTCGCCGGCGGTCGAGACCGCGGAGCTCACCCGCGGGCAGTCCCTGCGGCTCAACGAGGCGCTCACCGTCGTCGAGGCGGGCACGTACGAGCGCATCGGCGAGGTCTGCGCGCTGCGGGAGGTCCTCACCGACGAGGACGGCAGCCGCACCCGCGCGCTGATCATCGGCCACGCCGACGAGGAGCGGGTGATCCACCTCGCCGACTCGCTGCTGAGCGCCGAGGGCCCGGAGCTCAAGCCCGGCGACTCGCTGATGGTCGACACCAAGGTCGGCTACGCCTACGAGAAGGTGCCCAAGGCCGAGGTCGAGGAGCTCGTCCTCGAGGAGGTCCCCGACGTCGCCTACACCGACATCGGCGGGCTCTCGCGCCAGATCGACAGCATCCGCGACGCGGTGGAGCTGCCGTTCCTGCACGCGGACCTGTTCCGCACCTACCAGCTGCGCCCGCCCAAGGGCGTGCTGCTCTACGGCCCGCCCGGCTGCGGCAAGACGCTCATCGCGAAGGCGGTGGCGAACTCGCTGGCCAAGAAGGTCGCCGAGACCCGCGGCGAGGACAGCCGCGACATCAAGGCGCACTTCCTCAACATCAAGGGCCCGGAGCTGCTCAACAAGTTCGTCGGCGAGACCGAGCGGCACATTCGGATGATCTTCCAGCGGGCGCGCGAGAAGGCGTCCGAGGGCACGCCGGTGATCGTGTTCTTCGACGAGATGGACTCGATCTTCCGCACCCGCGGGTCGGGCGTCAGCTCGGACGTCGAGACGACGATCGTCCCCCAGCTGCTCAGCGAGATCGACGGTGTCGAGGGGCTCGAGAACGTCATCGTCATCGGCGCCTCGAACCGCGAGGACATGATCGACCCCGCGATCCTGCGGCCGGGCCGGCTCGACGTGAAGATCAAGATCGAGCGCCCCGACGCCGAGGCGGCGATCGACATCTTCGGCAAGTACCTCATCGAGGGCCTGCCGGTCCACGAGGAGGACATCGCCGAGTTCGGCGGCAACCGCCAGGCGTGCCTCGAGGGCATGATCGAGCGGGTCGTCGAGCGGATGTACGCGGAGACCGACGACAACCGGTTCCTCGAGGTCACCTACGCCAACGGGGACAAGGAGGTCCTGTACTTCAAGGACTTCAACTCCGGCGCGGTGATCGAGAACATCGTGGGGCGGGCCAAGAAGTCGGCGATCAAGTCACACCTCGAGTCCCAGCAGGCCGGGCTGCTCGTGCAGCACCTGCTGGACGCCGTGGTGGACGAGTTCGCCGAGTCCGAGGACCTGCCGAACACGACGAACCCCGACGACTGGGCCCGGATCTCCGGCAAGAAGGGCGAGCGGATCGTCTACATCCGCACGCTCGTCACCGGCAAGGGCGCGACGCAGGGCAAGGAGATCGACACCGCGTCGAACACCGGCCAGTACCTGTGACCCCAGGTACCGTATAGGCCATGAGCGACGAGGGTGACCGGCCGTCCCGCCCGGACCGCAACGAGGTCCGCGGGGCGGCCGGTGTCGCGTCCGAGGCCGTCGACATCGTGTCCCGGCCGGTGCAGGGCACCCACGAGGCCATCGCGGGCACCGTGTTCGGCGCGCTGCGCCGGGCCGGGCTGGGCGCGGCGTCGAAGCCGGTGCAGGTGGTGCACGACGGCATCAGCACCGGGGTCTACGCCGCCGTGCGCGGCATCGGCCACCTCGCGGGCCGCGGCGTCGGCGCGGCCGCGGCGCTCGCCCGTCCCGGCGAGTGGCGCCCCATCACCGGCAGCCCCACCGGCGCCGTGCTCACCGGCGCGATCAACGGCCTCGTCGGCGACCACATGGTGGCCCTCGACAACGACCTCGCCGTCCCCATGGCCCTGTACACCTCGACGGTCGCCGACGAGCACGGCGAGCTGCCCGGCGACCCCGAGGAGCTGCGCGCGGTGGTGGCCGACCACCCCGAGCGCGACCTCACCCACCTCGTGCTGTTCGTCCACGGCCTCGGCGAGACCGAGCACGCCTGGCGCCTCTACGGCGAGGCCAGCGCGGGGGAGGGCTACGCCGAGCGCGTGAGCTCGGCGATCGGCGCGACGCCGCTGCTGCTGCGCTACAACTCCGGGCTGCCCATCGCCGACAACGGCGCGGCCCTGTCGCTGCTGCTCACCGACCTCTGGAACCGCTGGCCCGCGGCCGTCGAGCGCCTCGACCTCGTCGGGCACTCCATGGGCGGGCTGATGCTGCGCCACGCCTGCCACCACGCCGTGCAGACCGGCCAGCCGTGGGTGGCCGCGGTGCGACGGATGATCTACCTCGGCTCGCCCCACCGCGGGGCGCCGCTGGCGCACCGGGTCGACCAGCTGGCCACGCAGCTCTCGCGCTGGACGCGGTCGCGCAGCTGGGCGGAGTTCCTCGACCGGCGCTCGGCGGGCATCCGCGACCTCGTGGCCGGCGTGTCCGACACCGAGGTCCCGCTGCTGGCGCACGCCTCGCACCACGCCGTCGCCGCGTGCCTCACCAGCTCGGCGCACCACCCGCTGGCCAACGCCCTGGGCGACCTGCTGGTGCCCGTCGACTCCGCGGGCGGCGCCATCACCGACGTCGAGCCGCTGACGTCGTCGCACCACTTCCACCTGCTCAACGACCCCGACGTCCACGAGCACCTGTTGCGCTGGCTCGCGGTGGAGGACGCGGACGACGAGGACGACGCGGAGGACGCGCGCTGAGGGGTGGTCACCGGGCGCGTCTGCTGGTGCTGGGTGCCCTGACCGCGGCCGCCCCGCTGTCCCTGGACACCTACCTCCCCGCGCTGCCCACGCTCACCGCCGACCTGGCCACCTCGCCCTCGGTCGCGCAGCTCTCGCTCACCTCCTGCCTGCTCGGCCTGGCGCTGGGCCAGCTGGTGGCGGGCCCGCTGTCCGACGTGCTGGGCCGGCGGCGCCCGATGCTGCTCGGCGCCACGGGGTTCGCGGTGGCGTCCGCGCTGTGCGCGGTGGCGCCGAGCGTCGAGGTGCTGGTCGCGCTGCGCCTGGCCCAGGGGCTGCTCGGCGCCGTGGGCATCGTCGTGGCGCGGGCGGTCGTGCGCGACACCAGCGACGCCACCACCGCGGCGCGGTCGTTCGCGACGCTCATGCTCGTCTCGGGCGTGGCCCCCATCGCGGCGCCGGTGCTCGGGGGCCAGCTGCTGCGGGTGACGACGTGGCGGGGCGTGTTCGTGGCCCTCGCCGTCTACGGGACGCTCGCCGGGCTGGCGGTCCTGCTGTTCGTGCGCGAGTCGCTGCCCGCGACGCGGCGGCGCGCGGGCAGCGCCGCGGCCACGCTGGCGTCGTTCCGGGTGCTGCTCGCCGACCGCCGGGTGGTGGCGTGCGTGCTGGCCGCGGGCCTGCTGTTCGCGGCGATGTTCGCCTACATCTCCGGCTCGACGTTCGTGCTCCAGGACCTCTACGGCCTGTCGCCCCAGGGCTTCTCGGGGGTGTTCGGGGCCAACTCCGTGGCCATCGTCGCCTCGGTGCAGGTGGCGGGGCGCCTGGCCGGCTCGGGGCGGGTGCGCCCGGAGCGGCTGCTGGCGATCGGCCTGGTCGTCGCCCTGACCGGCACCGGCGTGCTCCTCGCGTCGGCGCTGCTCGACGCGGGGCTCGCGGGCATCCTGGTCGGCCTGGTGGTGACGGTGATCGGCGTGGGCCTCGTGCTGCCCAGCGCGACGACGCTGACCCTCGCCGACCACCCCGAGCACGCCGGGAGCGCGTCGGCGCTGCTGGGCACCGCGCAGTTCCTCGTCGGGGCGGGCGTCGCCCCGCTGGTGGGGCTGGCGGGCAGCCGGTCGGCGGTGCCGATGGCGTCGGCGATGGCCGCGTCGGTGGTGCTGGGCGCCGTGGTGTTCACGGTGCTGTGGCGCACCGCGGCGCGCCCGGACCGCACCGGAGCCCCCGGACACGCTTAGGGTCGGGGCATGACCGCGCGCCGCATCATGGGCACCGAGATCGAGTACGGCATCTCCGTCCCCGGCGACCCGTCGGCGAACCCGGTGATCACGTCCACCCAGATCGTGCTGGCCTACGCCGCGGCGGCGGAGGTGCCACGGGCCCGGCGCGCCCGCTGGGACTACGAGGTGGAGTCGCCCCTGCGCGACGCCCGCGGCTTCGACCTCGGGCCCAGCGCCGGCCCACCGCCGGACGCCGGCGACCTCGACGACCTGGGCGCCGCCAACGTCATCCTCACCAACGGCGCCCGGCTCTACGTCGACCACGCGCACCCGGAGTTCTCGGCGCCCGAGGTCACGACGGCCCGCGACGCGGTCATCTGGGACAAGGCCGGCGAGCGGGTCATGGAGGACGCCGCCGAGCGCGCCGCCACCGTGCCCGGCGCCCCTCGCATCCAGCTCTACAAGAACAACATCGACAACAAGGGCGCCAGCTACGGCTCCCACGAGAACTACCTCTGCGCCCGCCAGACGCCGTTCCCGACGATCATCACGGGGCTGACGCCGTTCTTCGCGTCGCGCCAGGTCGTCGTCGGCTCCGGGCGCGTCGGCCTCGGCGCGTCGGGCGACGAGCCCGGGTTCCAGCTCTCGCAGCGCGCCGACTACATCGAGGTCGAGGTCGGGCTCGAGACCACGCTCAAGCGCGGCATCATCAACACCCGCGACGAACCGCACGCCGACGCCGACAAGTACCGCCGGCTGCACGTGATCATCGGCGACGCGACGCTGGCCGAGTACTCGACCTTCCTCAAGGTCGGCGCCACCGCCCTGGTGCTGTCGATGATCGAGGACGGCGTCCGCTTCGACGACCTGCGCCTGCTCGAGCCGGTGCGCTCGGTGCACCGGATCAGCCACGACCCGACGCTGCAGGTCACCGTCGACCTCTCCGACGGCCGCAAGATGACCGCGCTCGACCTGCAGCGCATCTACCTCGAGCGGGCGTGGGAGCACGAGGAGCGCACGGCCGACGGCGAGATCGACCCGATGACCCGTGAGGTGCTCGACATCTGGCAGGAGGTGCTCGACGACCTCGGCACCGACCCGATGCGCTGCGCCGACCGCCTCGACTGGGTGGCCAAGCTCAAGCTGCTCCAGAGCTACCGCGACCGCGACCAGCTGCCCTGGGACTCGCCGAAGCTCAACCTCATCGACCTGCAGTACTCCGATGTGCGCCAGGCCAAGGGTCTCTACAACAAGCTCGTGCAGCGGGGGTCGATCAAGCGCCTCGTCACCGAGGAGCAGGTGCGCAGCGCGGTGACCAACCCGCCCGAGGACACCCGCGCCTACTTCCGCGGCCGGTGCCTCGAGCGCTACCCCGCCGAGGTGGCCGCCGCGTCGTGGGACTCGGTCATCTTCGACCTGGGCCGCGAGTCGCTGGTCCGGATCCCCACCCTCGAGCCCCTGCGCGGCACCCGCGGGCACGTCGGCGAGCTCATCGACAACTCCGCCGACGCGAGCGCGCTGGTCGAGGCGCTGACGCGGGGCTGATCGAGGAGCGGGCGCCCGGCGCCCGCGGTGGGTAGGGTTCGAGGCGCAGTACCGAGGACCCGGGAGGCAGCCATGGCGCAGGAACAGACCCAGCGGCAGGGCGGGGGCGACGACGGCGACGGCGGCGAGGACAGCACCGCCGCCGGCCAGGAGCGCCGCGAGAAGCTCGGTGAGGACGTCGACACGATCCTCGACGAGATCGACGACGTGCTCGAGGAGAACGCCGAGGACTTCGTCCGCGCGTACGTCCAGAAGGGCGGACAGTAGCCCGCTAGCCTCCCGCGAGGCACCCAGAGACACCCCTGCCGCCCCCGCGGCCCGGTCCGCCGCGACCGGGTCACGGGGGCGGCGTTCCCTCCACCCGATCAGCACCCAGGAGCGCCCCACCGATGGAGCCCTCGTCGGCCCTGCCCGCGGCCTACTTCCAGGCCGGGACGGCCTCGTTCGTCGACTTCCTGCGGGAGGTCCGCCCGGACCTGCTGCCGGGGTCGGGCGCGCGGCCGGTGACGGCCGAGGCGGCCGGCACGTCGGCCGCGCACGGCACGACTATCGTCGCCGCCACGTACTCCGGCGGCGTGGCGATCGCGGGGGACCGGCGGGCGACGATGGGCAACCTCATCTCCTCCCGTGACATGCAGAAGGTGTTCGTCACCGACGACTGGTCGGCGGCGGGCATCGCGGGCACGGCGGGGCTGGCGGTCGAGGCGGTGCGGCTGTTCACCGTCGAGCTGCAGCACTACGAGAAGCTCGAGGGCGTCCCGCTCACCTTCGACGGCAAGGCCAACAAGCTGGCCGGCATGGTCCGGGGCAACCTGGGCGCGGCGATGCAGGGGCTGTCGTTCGTGCCGCTGTTCGTCGGCGACGACCTCGACGCCGCCGACCCGGTCCATGCCGGGCGGATCGTCTCCTACGACGTCGTCGGCAGCCGCGCCGAGGAGGTCCACTACGCGGGCGTCGGCTCGGGCTCGCTGTTCGCGAAGTCGTCACTGAAGAAGCGCCACGACCCCGACGCCGCGGTCGGCGACGGCGTCCGCGCGCTGGTCGAGGCGCTCTACGACGCCGCCGACGACGACAGCGCCACCGGCGGGCCGGACACCATCCGCGCGATCTACCCGATCGTCGTCACCATCGACGCCGAGGGCGCGGTCATGATGCCCGCCGAGGAGACCGCCGCGGTCGCCGAGG
>CADCTH010000468.1 GCA_902805495.1 uncultured Actinomycetospora sp. | reverse complement strand
GGAGCCGTGACGGCAGCACGGTCGCAGCTGGAGGCCCTGCTTCCCCACATCGCCGCGGCGGAGCGCTCCGGCCGCCTGACCTCGCAGGAGGCCCAGGAGACCCATCAGGCCGTCCAGAGCCTGCGCCCCAACTCCATTGGGGCGCGTCGATCCCCCCGGGGGAAGGAACGGCGTCCGGGACCGGCGTCGTCAGGGTGGCAGCGCGCGCCCACAGGGATTCGAGCCCCAACCTTCTCATGGCAGAAGGTGCCGGAGGACGGCGATCTGACCCTCATCGGCGACGGGACCCGGCGAGGTACTCCTCGACACCGACAGCGATCCCGTCAGCGAGGGTGGCGACGCCGAGAGGCGAGGCGACCGCGGTGAGGTCGCCAGGGCTCGTCATGAACAGAGGTTCGACGAGGGCGCCGGGCATCACGCTGGGCTCCTCCACGTAGCCCGGGATTCGCGGACCCAGCAGGACGAGGTGTCCACCGCCGGCCTCACCTCCTGCCGAGTCGTCGATGACGCCTCGATCAGGGGAGGGACGGCCGAGCGCGGCGAGGCGCATCCGGACGTTGGACTGCAGGGACTGCGCCAGAGCACGGCTGCGAGGCGCGAGCGGCCGGTCGACGTCGTACACGGTCTCCAGCCGGTGACGGTGGGGTCGTCGAACGAGTTGAAGTGGATCGAGACCAGGGCATCGGCTCGCGCGAGGTTCGCGCATCGCACCCGGGCGAGAAGGTCTTCCTGGCTCGCCGCAGTCGTCAGCGAGCCATCGCGCAGCTCGCCGTCCTCGATGGTGCTGCCCAGGTCATCGGTGGAGCGGGAGAGCACCGGGGTGATCCCTCGTTGCCGCAACCGCTCCGCGGTAGCGACGGCCACGGGCAACGTCAGCTCCTTCTCGGTCACGGTCCGCCCGTCCGCGGTCGTCCCCAGCGAACCCGGATCAGGTCCGCCGTGGCCCGCGTCGACCATGACCGTCGCCCGCGGCGGACCGGTACCGGCGGGGAGCGCGATGCACCCGCCCTCGCTGAACGAGCCTCGATCGAGTGCCACGGGAGCCGGCGCGGCAGCGGACACCTCTCCAGCCCCGGGTACGGCTGGAGACCCCGGGGAGCGGTCGGTGACGAGCGGGTTCGCCGTGAGGACGGCGGCGACGAGCGCACCGCCGACAGCTGCGGCAAGGCCACCTCGAAGGCCCCGCGCCCGCTGTGGTCGGCGTCCGACGTGACGTGCGGCCTGGCGGCGCTGGTGCTCACGAGCGGTGCGGCGCATTCCGGGTGCTGTGCGGTCCGCGCCCCCCTGGCGCCGCGGGCCGAGTTCGTCCGTCCTCCCCCCGGCATCACCGGCACCGGGGGGAGGAGGGGATGACCCACGAGAGGGAGCTCGCGGGATGGGCGCAGTCGGCGCAGTGTCGCTTCGTCGAGGCGTCACCACGTGATGCGCCGTGGCGGCCGGGCGCAGACGACGAGGTCACTCACGTGCGCGGCGCCTGGCCCTCGCGGCCGCGAGCACCCGCGTCCTGATGGTCGGCTCCGAGTCGTCCGGCACTCAGCGACCGCTCCTCTTCGGCTTCGCGCCGAGAGACGTGCCACTGCACGGTCTGCGCCAACCCCTGGGCAAGAGAGGTGTGTGGACGCCACCCGAGAACGCGTGAGGCGGCCTCCAGGTCGGCGACGTGTGCGCGGTCGTCGGCACGGTCGGGCAGTTCGCCGAAGCCGATGGGCCCTTCGTATCCGACGAGCGCAGCGATCATGTCGACGGTGTCGGCGATGGTGGTGGACGTTCCCGAACCGACGTCCGCCACGAGACCGGGTGCGGCCGGATGTGTCGCCGCGGCGAGGAAGGCGCGGCAGACGTCGTCGACGTAGACCCAGTCGATCGGGCGCGTCCCGCTGCTGAGCTCCGGGGCCTGGCCATCGAGCATGCGTCCGATGACGAAGGGGACCAGCTTCGTCTGGTCGGGCTGGCTGGGGCCGTAGACCATGGCCGGACGCAGGACGGTCACCGGGAGCCCCCACTGCTGGTGGAACAGCCGCGCGTAGCTGGTCGCGGCGAGCTTGGCCGCGGCGTACGGCGAGCACGGCGCCTCGGTGGCACCGCGTGGTTCCTCGACGGAGCCGGCGAGGATCACTCGTCGTCCCCCGAGCCGGTGCGCCGTGGTCATCACGTTGACCGCCGCCCTGGTGTTGTCCTCGAGCATCGGGCTCGCGACGTCGGGCCGGCGGAGTCCCGCTACTCGGCTGGCGAGGTGGAACACGACGTCCGGATCGCTCTCCCGGATCGCGCGATCAGCACTCTCGGCGTCGGCGAGGTCGGCGGCGTGCCACGTCACCCGAGGGCGTCCCGACTGCACCGGCACGAGCGGGTGACGACCCGGGCGGGCCACGGCGTGGACCTCGGCGCCGAGGTCTAGGAGATGGGCGAGCAGGTGACTGCCGATGAAGCCGCGTGCTCCGGTCACCAGGACCCGGCGTGCGGCGAGGGTCTCCACGCGGGAGAGGGGCTCCTCAGCGGCTCGTTGCCGAGGGAGTTCCGTCGTGATGGTGCCGATCATGAGTTGTCCTCACAGGGGAGGCCGGCGCATCTCGCGCCGACGTGAACATGTCCTGTGGGCTCGCCCGTGGTGATCGATCGAACGTCCGCGCGGCGAGAAACACCACCTCGAGTCAGTGGTGTCGGCGCGCGGAGGTACGTGGGCCTGCTGTCGAAGCAGACGATCAAACGGCGAGCGCCGGCATCGCCGGAGGACCTCGCCGATGTGCCTGCCGGGTGAAGAGCAGTTGCCGTTCTCGTGTCCGAGGCTGGGCCCGGCGGTCCGACGGGATCACGCACGGAGGGACCGGCGCCGGCGGACGGTGTTGCAGCCGTGCGAGGACGAGGACGACGGCCGAGGCGACATGGCGGCTCGCGGGCTCGCTCGCGGCGATGACCACGACGAGGAGCGCGACGACGACGTGGAGCCCCAGGGCGGGTAGGGCGTCGAACCAGCCGTGGGAGTGCGGCAGCAGGCCCGCACCGGCCTCGGCCAGCTTGCTCAGGGCATGCACGGCGGGCTGACCGACCACGGCGAGGTTCACGGCGGCGAACACGCCCTGGAACCGGCCCCGCGTCCGGAGACGTCCGATGCCGACGATCAGCGCAGCGAGTCCGACCGCGAGTGCGTGCGTGGGCGGCTCTTCGGCGAGGACGTCGAAGGCGACCGCTGCGACGAGCACGAGCACCGATGAGGTGACGAGGAGACCGGTGGACGCGCGCGACCTTCCACGCAGAGTCGCACCGAGGCCGGACACGGCGCGGACGGTAGCACCCGGTCGTGCGTCGATGGGCCTCGCTCGAGAGCCTGCGCTCACGGTCCGCAGTCGTCGGCGTGGCGCTTCCACACGTCCGCGGGACGATGGCTTCGGTACGTTCGTGACCGTGGTCCACCAGCACGGTTGCTCGTGGCATCGCTCGCCGAGAGCGGTGTCGACGGCGCTGCTGGCCACGTGGACGGGACGCCTCGCTCTTCTCGTGGCCGCGCTCGGGCTGGTCCTCATGCACCACGTGGTGGGCGCGCACCAGCACACGACCACCGACACCGGTGCCGTCGCCGCGGGTCACGCCACTGTTGGGACGGGTGGTACGTCGGCGTCCTCCGTCGAGCACGGCGCGGGGACTGACAGGCACCCCCCGACGGCCCACGACGCGATCGGTCACGCGACCGCGATGGTGCCCGGACCGGAGTCGGCCAGCTCCGCCGCACTGCTGCACGACCACGCGCACGAGGGCGATCACGATCACGACAGCTCGCTGCTGCACATGTGCCTCGCGGCACTGATCGGCGCCGCGGCACTCCTCGCGCTCGTCCTCGTGACGTCCTGGTACCACTTCGAGAGCCAGGCCCCGGTCGGCGGACGTGGCGCCGCGGCGACCGTGCCGCGGGCGCCGCCGACCCCGACAAGGCTCGCGCAGCTGCAGGTCCTCCGGCTGTAGGCCGGCCCACCGCCGGCATGCGCGCACTCGCAGCGCGCGTGCGGCGGCGCCGTGTCCTGTTTCAGCGCCGGCCTCGTTGCGCACCGGTCGGCGCGCAGCCGAAGGAGACCTCGTGCGTTCCCGTCTCATCGGCGGCGTCCTCGCCGCCGCCACCGCTGCCGTTCTGGCGGCGGGTTGCTCCGACTCCTCGAATGCTCCGGCAGCAGGAGCCCCCGCTCCCGCGACGCCGGCCTCGGCGGCACCTGCCGCCGCGCCGGTCTCGCCCGAGCACAACTCCGCGGACGTCGTGTTCGCCCAGGGGATGCTCCCCCACCACATCCAGGCCACCGCTATGTCCTCGCAGGCCTCGTCGCGAGCAGCGTCGCAGGAGGTGAAGGACCTCGCTGCTCGCATCGATCAGGCGCAGGGACCGGAGATCGAGCAGATGAACCAGATGCTGGACACCTGGGGCGCGCCACGACCCCAGCCCGGCTCCACCGCCATGCCGGGGATGCCCATGGGCGACATGCCCATGCCGGGAATGGTGGGCGAGGCGCAGATGCAGCAGCTCGCGGGCCAGTCCGGCGCGGCGTTCGACCGCATGTTCCTTCAGATGATGATCGAGCACCACACCGGCGCCGTGCAGATGGCGCAGACCGAGCAGGCCCAGGGACTGAACCCGCAGGCCAAGGAGCTCGCCGGCGCCATCGTCGCCGACCAGCAGCGGGAGATCACGGAGATGCAGGACCTGATCACCAGGGTCTGACCGACCCGCCGTCGCCCGCCCGGGTTCGGCCCGGGCGGGCGAACGGCGACGTCAGGTGGGGGTGCTCGCGAAGCGGCGCAGGCGGAGGCTGTTGGCGACGACGAAGACCGACGAGGTCGCCGCGGCCGCGCCGGCGAGCACGGCGTCGAGCACGCCGGCGGCGGCGAGGGGCAGGGACGCGACGTCGTAGGCGAGGGCGTTCCGCGGCGGTGGCCCGACGTGTGCCTCGGCGACCAGCTCGCCCGCGCCGTACGCGAGCTCGCACCACGTCTGATGGCACGAGCCCCGTCAACCGGAGGCCTGCAAGCCTCCGACAGGCGTGGGCGCGGCAGGATTCGAACCTGCGACCGACGGCTTGTAAGGCCGTTGCTCTTCCGCTGAGCTACGCGCCCGGACCCGGAGCGAACGGGGACTTCGTTCGCCGAGAAGCAGCATTCAATACTGCACGCCGATAGGGCGTTCGCTCCGGGGACCACCGGGTATCAGGCGGCGAGGTCCTCGAGCGCGTCGCGCCAGCCCTGCTGCTCGCGGGCGTCGCCGGGGCCGTTGCGCTCGAGGAACTGCACGACGCCGTCCCTGTCGATCAGGAACGTGCCGCGGAAGGCGAAGCCCAGGTCGGAGCTGAAGATGCCGTAGCTCTCCGACACCGCTCCGTGGGGCCAGAAGTCGCTGAGCAGCGGGAACTCGTAGCCCTCCTGCTGCGCGAAGACCTTGAGCGACCAGGTGGTGTCGCACGAGATGGCGAGGATCTGGACCTGGTCGTTCTGGAACGACGAGAGGTCGTCACGCACCGAGCAGAGCTCGCCGGTGCAGATGCCGGAGAACGCGAACGGGTAGAAGACCAGCAGCACGGCCTTGTCGCCCCGGAAGTCGCTGAGCGAGACCTCCTGGCCGTCCTGGTTCTTGAGGGTGAAGCCGGGGGCCGGAGAGCCCACCTCGACGGTCATGGCGACCTGTCTCCTGTTCGTCCGGGTGTCGGAACCCGGCCAGCCTAGCGAGCAGGACGCCCTGCGTGACCGCCCGTTCGTCAGCGTCGGCGCTGCGCCGAGGCCTTGGGGGCGACGAGGCGGGTGCCGACCCAGCCCTCGGACAGGCTGACGTTCGAGGTCTGCGAGAGCCCGGCCGTCGGCGCGGCCTCGGCGATGTCGGAGGGCTCGACGTGCCCGTCGTTGCCGGTCTTCGGGGTGAGCACCCAGAGGACGCCGCTCTCGGTCAGTGGCGAGCGGGCGTCCATGAGGGTGTCGACGAGATCGCCGTCCCCCTCACGCCACCACAGGAGCACGACGTCGACGACCTCCTGGGCGTCCTCGTCGAGCAGGTCCTCGCCGGCGCGGTCCTCGACGGCCGCGCGGACCTCCTCGTCGACGTCGGAGTCCCAGCCCAGCTCCTGCACGATCATCCCCGGCTCGACGCCGAGCTTGCCGGCGAGATCGGACTTGTCCGAGTCTCCCGTGGCCGCGACCACGCCCGTTCCCCCTCCTCGTTGCTGGGCTCCGCGTCTCGCGTCACCCGTACGAAGCGCTCAGCGAACACGGCCATCGCACGGAGCGCAACCAGCCACGCTGGGAAGGCCGCCTCGACTACCGCACGGTAGGCGTGACGGACCGGGTACGGCCGACGACGATGAGGCGGCGACGCCCGGCCCGACCGGGCAGAATCGGTTCCGAACCCGGCCGTCGGCCCGCGATCCGGGCGCGGCCAGCACCGTCGGACATCTGTCGGACCACCAGCGACGAGGAGATGGATCGTGACCACCCAGAAGGGCACCGGGACCGCGAACAACGGTCGGGTCCACATCATCCGGGACGGTCTGTCCTCGCACCTGCCGGACATCGACCCCGACGAGACGTCGGAGTGGATCGAGTCCTTCGACGCCATGCTCGAGGGGCAGGGCGAGCAGCGGGCGCGCTACATCATGCTGCAGCTGCTCCAGCGCGCCCGCGAGCGCCGCGTCTCGGTGCCCTCGCTGTACTCCACCGACTACGTCAACACGATCCCCACCGACCAGGAGCCCTGGTTCCCCGGCGACGAGGAGGCCGAGCGGCGCTACCGGGCGTGGATCCGGTGGAACGCGGCGGCGATGGTGCACCGCGCGCAGCGGCCCGGCGTCGGCGTGGGCGGCCACATCTCGACGTACGCGTCGGCGGCCTCGCTCTACGAGGTCGGCTTCAACTGGTTCTTCCGCGGCAAGGACCACCCCGGCGGCGGCGACCACGTCTTCATCCAGGGCCACGCCTCCCCCGGCATCTACGCCCGCGCCTTCCTCGAGGGCCGCCTCGGCGCCCAGCACCTCGACGGGTTCCGCCAGGAGCTCTCGCACGCGGGGCCGGGCGGCGGGCTGCCGTCGTACCCGCACCCGCGCCTGATGCCGGCGTTCTGGGAGCACCCGACGGTCTCGATGGGCCTCGGCCCGATCGGCGCGATCTTCCAGGCGCGCTTCGACCGCTACCTGCACAACCGCGGGATGAAGGACACCTCCCAGCAGCACACGTGGGCGTTCCTCGGCGACGGTGAGATGGACGAGCCCGAGTCGCGCGGGGCGATCCACGTCGCCGCGGCCGAGGGCCTGGACAACCTGACCTTCGTCATCAACTGCAACCTGCAGCGCCTCGACGGGCCGGTGCACGGCAACGGCAAGGTCATCCAGGAGCTGGAGTCGTTCTTCCGCGGCGCCGGCTGGAACGTCGTCAAGGTCGTCTGGGGCCGCGAGTGGGACCGGCTGCTGCACGCCGACCGCGACGGCGCGCTGATCAACCTCATGAACACCACGCCCGACGGCGACTTCCAGACCTACAAGGCCAACGACGGCGCCTACGTCCGCGAGCACTTCTTCGGGCGCGACCCGCGCACCAAGGAGCTCGTCGCGAACATGAGCGACGAGGACGTCTGGAACCTCAAGCGCGGCGCGCACGACTACCGCAAGGTCTACGCCGCCTACAAGGCCGCGATGGAGCACCAGGGCCGGCCGACGGTCATCCTGGCGAAGTCGATCAAGGGCTACACGCTCGGGCCGACGTTCGAGGGCCGCAACGCGACCCACCAGATGAAGAAGCTGACCCTCGACGACCTCAAGACGTTCCGCGACGAGGTCCGGGTGCCGATCAGCGACGCCGAGCTCGAGCGCGACCCCTACCTGCCGCCGTACTACCACCCGGGCGCCGACGCCCCGGAGATCGAGTACATGCTCGACCGCCGCCGCCAGCTCGGCGGGCCGCTGCCCGAGCGCCGGCTGCGCAACAAGCCGCTGGTGCTGCCCGGCGACAAGGTCTACGACGTGGTCCGGCGCGGCTCGGGCAAGCAGGAGATCGCCACGACGATGGCGTTCGTGCGCCTGGTCAAGGAGCTCACGCGCGACCAGGAGATCGGCAAGCGCGTCGTCCCGATCATCCCGGACGAGGCGCGGACGTTCGGGATGGACTCGTTCTTCTCGAACCTCAAGATCTACAACCCGCAGGGCCAGCTCTACACCTCGGTCGACCACGACCAGCTGCTGGCCTACCGCGAGTCCGAGGCCGGTCAGCTGCTGCACGAGGGCATCAACGAGGCGGGCTCGGTGGCCTCGTTCACCGCGGTCGGCACGTCGTACGCCACCCACGCCGAGCCGATGATCCCGATCTACATCTTCTACTCGATGTTCGGGTTCCAGCGCACCGGCGACGGCATCTGGGCCGCGGCCGACCAGATGGCCCGCGGCTTCCTGCTCGGCGCCACGGCGGGGCGCACGACGCTCGTCGGCGAGGGCCTGCAGCACAACGACGGACACTCGATCCTGCTCGCGGCCACCAACCCCGGCATCGTCTGCTACGACCCGGCGTACGCCTTCGAGATCGGGCACATCGTGCGCGACGGCCTGGCCCGCATGTACGGCGAGCCGGACCCGCACCGCGACCCGAACGTCTCGTACTACCTGACCGTCTACAACGAGCCCTACCGCCAGCCCCAGGAGCCCGAGGGCCTGGACGTCGACGGGCTGCTGCGCGGGCTCTACCGGTACGCGCAGGCGCCCGGCGGGCCCGGCCCGCGCGCGCAGATCCTCGTCTCCGGGGTGGCGATGCCGTGGGCGCTGGAGGCCCAGCGGATGCTCGCCGAGGAGTGGGGCGTGCAGGCCGACGTGTGGTCGGCGACGTCGTGGACCGAGCTGCGCCGCGACGGCGTGGAGTGCGACGCGCACAACCACGCCCACCCGGGCGCCGACCCGCGCACGCCGTACCTCACCCAGGCCCTCGCCGACGCCGCCGGCCCGGTGCTCGCGGTGTCGGACTGGATGAAGGCGGTGCCCGACCTGATCCGCCCGTGGGTGCCCGGCGAGTTCTCGGTGCTCGGCACCGACGGGTTCGGCCTGTCCGACACCCGCCCGGCGGTCCGCCGCCACTTCGGGGTCGACGCCGAGAACATCACGGTGGGCGTGCTCGCGGCGCTGGCCAGGCGGGGCGAGGTCGGGCACGACACCGTGGTCCGCGCCGCCGAGCAGTACCGGATCGACGACCCGCAGGCCGCCGGCCCGCAGACCTCGGACTCGGGGGTCGCGTAGGTCCGGCGGGGGTCCCGGGAGGAATCCGTTATCGGGGCTGGTGAGCCACCCCGTCCTTCCGGATAGGCTGTGGCCGTCACGTCGCCCGGACGTCCCCGGACGATCCGACGGCGTGACTCCGACCTCCGGGGCCACGGCCCCTGCGGCGGATCTGAAGGTCGGGGCGGACACGCCTCGTGACATCGGTATGAGGAGCAGGAATGGCAGAAGGCACCGTCAAGTGGTTCAACAGCGAGAAGGGCTTCGGCTTCCTCGCTCCCGACGGTGGTGGCGCTGACGTGTTCGTCCACTACTCGGCGATCCAGTCCCGCGGGTTCCGCACGCTGGACGAGGGTCAGCGCGTCTCGTTCGACGTCGAGCAGGGCCAGAAGGGCCTGCAGGCCGTTCAGGTCACGCCGCTGTAAGGACGCTCAGCGGAGTCACTTCGCACGAGATCGGGGGCGGTGCGTCGGGAGACGCACCGCCCCCGACGTGTGTCCGGAGGACCCACCTCAGGCGGTCGTGACCACCACGAGCTCGGCGCCCGCCGGCCCGGCGCGCAGGGCCAGGGGCCCCTCGCCGGTGACCTCGAGGGCGTCGCCCGTCCCGGCCGCCGGCTCCGCGAGCGCCCCGCGGGCCACGTGGACGTGCCGGAACGCCCCGTCCTCGGGGCTCCACCCCTCCCCCGCCCCCAGGCGCGCAACGGTCACCGTGACGCCCGGGCGGCGCAGCGCGAGCGCGAACGGCCCGGCGTCGAGGTCGGGACGGTGGTGGTGCAGCGCGGGCTCCCCCGGCGGCGGGTCGTCCATCCCGGGCGTCACCCAGACCTGCACCAGGTGCGCGGGGGCGTCGTCGCCGGCGCGCTCGTCGTGGTGCCAGCCGGTGCCGGCGACGAGGTGCTGCAGCGTCCCGGCCGGCACGCGGGTCTCGGCGCCGTCGGGCCCGGTGTGCACCATCGTCCCGTCGGCCACCCAGGCCAGGATCTCGACGTCGCGGTGCTCGTGGGCGCCGTAGGCGACGCCGGCCGCGAGCTCGTCGTCGTTGTGGGCGACGAGGGCGCCGAACGAGGTGCGCGCGGGGTCGTAGTGGGCGCCGAAGGACAGCCCGTGGCGCGAGGTCACACCGCCACCGGAGCTGACGGGGCGGTCGGCGCGCAGCAGGGGTCGCACGGTCGGCATCCGTGCCATGCTCCCGGAATGAGCAGCGCCGCGGCCGCGGCGCCGGCCGAGCGGCGCAGCCCCCGCCCCGTCCGGGCCTCCACGCTGCGCCGCCTGGAGCGGGCGTCGGGGGACGTCGCGGCGGCCGGGGTCGCGGCGATGGCCCAGCGCCTGCCGTGGTTCACGCGCCTCACCGCCGAGCAGCGCTCCGGGGTCCTGCTGGTCACGCAGACCGGGGCCGCCAACTTCGTGTCCTGGGTGCGCGACCCCGACGCCACCCCGCGCCTGACCGCCGAGGCGTTCCGCAGCGCCCCGCAGGACCTCGCCCGCCGCGTGACCCTGCGCCAGACCGTCGAGCTGGTGCGCATCGCGATCGCCGTGTTCGAGGAGAGCATCCCGCCGCTGGGCGCCGACGAGGCCGAGCGCGACGCCCTGGAGCACGCGGTGCTGCGCTTCGGGCGGGAGGTCGCCTTCTCGGCGGCGACGGTCTACGCCAGTGCCGCCGAGGCGCGCGGCGCGTGGGACGCGCGGCTCGAGGCACTCGTGGTGGACGCGGTGGTGCGCGGCGAGGCCGAGGAGACGCTGCTCTCGCGGGCCTCGGCGCTGGGCTGGGACACCACCGCCGAGGCGACGGTGCTGGTGGGCGACCCGCCCGCGGAGGAGCCGCCGGACCCCCTGCACGCCGTGCGCCGCGTCGCGCACCGCGCCGGGGCCACCGTGCTGCTCGGCACGCACGGCGCGCGCGTCGTGATGATCGCCGGACCGGGCGCCCCGCTGGACGACCTGTCGGCGTCGTTCGGGCCGGGCGCGGTCGTCACCGGGCCGACGGTGTCCGGGCTGACCGACGCCCACCGCAGCGCCACCCGGGCGCTGGCCGGGCACCGCGCCGTGCGCGCCTGGCCGGGCGCCCCCCGCCCCGTCACCGCCGACGCCCTGCTGCCCGAGCGGGTGCTCGCCGGTGACGCCGAGGCCGTCGAGCAGCTGCGCCGCGAGGTCGCCGCCCCGTTGCGGGAGGCCGGCGCCGAGCTCGCCGTGACCGTCGAGTGCTACCTCGACGTCGCCGGCGTGCTCGAGGCCGCGGCGCGGCGCCTGTTCGTGCACCCCAACACCGTGCGCTACCGGCTGCGCCGGGTGGTCGAGGTCACCGGCCTGCACCCCGGCGACGCGCGCGGGGCGCTGGCGCTGCGACTGGCGCTCAGCCTCGACCGGCTCCACGACGACGCGGCCCCCGCACGCCCGTGACCTGCGACGATGAGCCGGTGACGCGCGCCGGGCCGCAGGTGTGTGACGGGGCGCATTGTGGGAACTCCACAACGGTGACTGACCCGAGTTCGTCGTCCCGATGCCTTCGGCCCGCCGTCGCGCCGTGATGAGGTGGCACCCGTGATCGCGATCCTCGCCCCCGGCCAGGGCGCCCAGAAACCGGGCATGCTCGCCCCGTGGCTCGACCGTCCCGAGGCGCGCGGGCGGCTCGAGGCGTTCTCCGACGCCGCCGGGCTCGACCTGGTGCACCCCGGCACCGACGCGGACGCCGACGCCATCGCCGACACCGCGGTGACCCAGCCGCTGCTCGTCGCGTCGGCGCTGCTGGCCTGGGACCAGCTGCGCCTCGAGGTCACCGTGCCGGACGACGCCCTGGTCGCCGGCCACTCCGTCGGCGAGCTGGCGGCCGCCGCGATCGCCGAGGTCATCGACGCCGAGCAGGCCGTGGCGCTGGCCGCGGTCCGCGGCCGCGAGATGGCCGCCGCCTGCGCGGTGGAGCCCACGACGATGGCCGCGGTGCTCGGGGGCGACGCCGACGCGGTGCTCGCCCGCCTCGCCGAGCTCGACCTCGAGCCCGCCAACCGCAACGGCACGGGCCAGGTCGTCGCCGCCGGGCGCACCGAGGCCGTCGAAGAGCTGGTCGCGAACCCGCCGGAGGGCGCCCGCGTGCGGGCCCTGTCGGTGGCCGGCGCGTTCCACACCCGCTTCATGGAGCCCGCCGAGAAGGCGCTGGCCACCTGGGTCGGCGAGCACCGCGACGAGCTCGCGCCCGCCAGCCCGTCGCACCCCCTGCTGCAGAACGCCGACGGCGCCGTGGTGAGCGACGGCGGCGAGTTCCTCGACCGCCTCGTCGCCCAGGTGACGCGCTCGGTGCGCTGGGACGCCTGCATGGAGACGATGGGCGAGCGCGGCGTCGACACCGTCATCGAGCTGACGCCCGCGGGCACGCTCACCGGCATGGTCAAGCGGGCGCTCAAGGGCACCGCGACCCACAACGTCAACACCCCGGACGACCTGCAGAAGGTGGCCGAGGGGATCGGGGGCGGCGCGTGAGGCTCCAGCTCACCCCGCAGGCGGCGGGGGCCCGCATCCTCGGGCTCGGCAGCATGCAGCCCGACCGGGTCGTCACGAACCAGGATCTCGAGAAGATCGTCGAGACGAACGACCAGTGGATCCAGAGCCGCGTCGGCATCGTCGAGCGCCGCTTCGCCTCGGCCGACGAGTCGGTGGTCTCCATGGGCGTCGAGGCCGGGTCGAAGGCGCTGGCCGACGCCGGGCTCTCGCCCACCGACCTCGACGCGGTCATCGTCGCCACCTGCACGATGCAGAAGCCGATCCCGAACGCCGCCGCGCAGACCGCCGACCGCATCGGGGTCAACGGCATCGGCGCCATGGACCTCAACACCGCGTGCGCCGGGTTCTGCTACGGCACCGGCCTGGCCGGCGACATGATCCGGTCCGGCACCGCGAAGCACGTGCTGGTCATCGGCTCGGAGAAGCTGTCGGACTGGCTGGACATGAACGACCGCTCGACCTGCATCATCTTCGCCGACGGCGCGGGCGCCGCGGTGGTCGGTCCGGCGTACACCGAGGAGGAGGTCGGCGTCGGCCCGGTGATCTGGGGCGCGGCGGGCGACATGGTCGCCACCATCGGCATCGACGAGACCGACGCGCTGCGCCAGGAGGGCCAGGCGGTGTTCCGCTGGGCCACCACGAAGATCGCGCCGGTGGCCCTGCGCGCCGTCGAGGCCGCGGGCCTGCAGCCCTCCGACGTCGACGTGCTCGTCCCCCACCAGGCCAACCTGCGCATCGTCGAGGCGATCGCGAAGAAGGTGCGCCAGGTCGGCGGCCGCGACGACCTGCGCGTCGCCGACGACATCCAGTACTCCGGCAACACCTCGTCGGCCTCGATCCCGATGGCCATCGACCACATGCGCGGCGACGGCCGCGCCCGTTCGGGCGACGTCGCGCTGCTGGTCGGCTTCGGCGCCGGCCTGTCGTACGCGGCGCAGGTCGTGGTCCTGCCGTGACCGTCCTGCCCTGATCTGCCCTACGGTGCGCAGCCGCGCACCCGAAGACCCACCCAGAGCACGAGAGAGGGAGCACGTGGCGACCAACGAAGAGATCCTGCCCGACCTGGCGAGCATCGTGGAGGAGGTCGCGGGCGTCGACGCCGCGGAGGTCACCTCCGAGAAGTCGTTCGTCGACGACCTCGACATCGACTCGCTGTCGATGGTGGAGATCGCCGTGCAGGCCGAGGACAAGTTCGGCGTCAAGATCCCGGATGACGAGCTCGCGAAGCTCACCACCGTCCAGGACGCCGTCGACTACATCTCGAACCACTCGTAAGGGGCGACGCGTGAGCAGCACCGGCCAGGGGGTCGTCGTCACCGGAATGGGCGCGACGACCCCGCTCGGCGGCGACGTGGCGACCACCTGGGATGGCCTCCTGGCCGGTCGCAGCGGCGTCTCGAAGCTGGAGAAGGACTGGGTCGACACCTTCGAGCTGCCGGTGAAGATCGCCGCGCAGCTCGCCGAGGAGCCCGACCTCAAGCGCGTCGAGGCCCGCCGCCTCGACCGCAGCGAGCAGACCGCGATCGTCGCGGCCCGCGAGGCGTGGGCGCACGCCGACCTCGGCGACTACCCGTCGACCGAGGACGGCTCGCCCCAGGTCGACGGGCTGCGCCTCGCGGTCATCGTCGGCACCGGCATCGGCGGGGCGCTGACCCTGCTGGGCCAGGACGACCTGCTCGAGCAGCAGGGACTGCGCAAGGTCGCGGTCCTGACGATCCCGATGCTCATGCCGAACGGCCCGGCCGCGCACGTGGGCCTGGAGTTCGGCGCGGCCGCCGGCGTGCACGCGCCGGTGTCGGCCTGCGCGTCCGGCGCCGAGGCGCTCGCCTGGGGCTGGCGGATGCTCATGGCCGACGAGGTCGACGTCGTCGTCGCCGGCGGCACCGAGGCGTGCATCGCGCCGATCACCCTCGCCGGCTTCACCCAGGCCCGCACCATGGCGCTGCGCAACGACGAGCCCGAGCGCGCCTCCCGCCCCTTCGACACCGGCCGCAACGGCTTCGTGCTCGGCGAGGGCGCGGGCATGGTGGTGCTCGAGCGCGAGGAGTTCGCGAAGGGCCGGGGCGCCACGGTGCACGGGCGCCTGGCGGGCATCGGCACCAGCGCCGACGCGTACCACATCACCGCGCCCGATCCCGAGGGCACGGGACAGTCCCGGGCCATCGCGGCGGCGCTGCGCACGGCGGGGCTCGACCCCGCCGACGTGGGTCACGTGAACTGCCACGCGACGGCGACGAACGTCGGCGACGTGGCCGAGACCGTGGCCGTCAAGAAGGCGATCGGCGACCACCCGGTGCTCACCGCCCCCAAGGGCTCGCTGGGTCACCTCCTGGGTGCCGCGGGCGCGGTCGAGGCGATCGCGACGATCCTGTCGGTGCGCGAGGGCCTGATCCCGCCCACCGCGAACCTCGAGGAGCTCGACCCCGACGTCACCCTCGACGTCGTGGCCGGCGAGGCCCGCAAGACGACGCTGGACGCCGCGATCAGCGACTCGTTCGGCTTCGGCGGGCACAACGTCTGCCTGGCGTTCACCCCCGCCTGACCCTCCGCCGAGCTGGCGGCTTTCCTGGCGTCTGGTGCCAGCGTGGGGGCCACGCTGGCAATTCGATGCAGCACGCCGATAGGGCCAGGAAAGCCCCCCGCTCGCGGCTCGCAGCTCGCTAGCAGGGCGTGCGGAGCTGGCTCCCGGGGCGCGGGTCGACCAGGCGGGGCTCGTCGCCGGTCTGCGCGAGGACGGCGCTGACCTGCCAACACAGGCGGGGCACGCGCACGTCCGCGGGTGCCGCCGCCGGGTCCTGGGTGCTCACGTAGCCCAGGGGGACGACGAGCTCGCCCCCGGCCACCGGGTCGATCCGCCGGACCACGACCGAGCCGACGCGCTGCGTGCGCGCCGCGTCGGTGAAGGCCGTCGGGTCGATACGGCTGCCGGGCGCGAGCGTGGCCCGGTAGCCCGCGAGGTCGCCGGTGTTGCGGGCGTCGGCCCAGCGCTGCAGGAGCGCGCGCACCGCATCGGACCGCGGGTGCGCGGCGGCGGACGGCGACAGCGTGACCGTGGGCGGGCCCGCGGACCCGTCGGCCGGGAGGTCGACGCCCACGAGCACGGGCCCGGTGTCGCCCACCGACGCCCGGCCGACCGAGGCGGCCCGCTCGCCCAGCAGCGCGCCCGCGACGACGAGCAGCACGAGGACGATGCCGAGCGCGACGGGCACGAGGACCCCGGGACGCAGCCGGTCGCGCAGGGCGCCGTCGCGCACGCCGTCACGGAGCCGACCGAGCATGCCGTCCAGCGTGCCAGTCCTCCTCGACAGTCTCCGCTCCTCGGGCCTCGGTCAGCCGACCTGGTGCAGCCGCGCCACCGGCGCGCCGTCACCGGCGAAGCGGAACTCCTCGAGCGCGGCGTCCCAGCGGGTGCCGAGCAGGTCGTCGAGGCGCTGCGCCAGCGCCTCGCGGGTGGACGCGCCGGCGAGCGCGGCGCGCACCTGGTCCTCGCCGAGGACGATGTCGCCGTTCGCGCTCGTGCGCCCGTGCCACAGCCCGAGGCCCGGGACGTGGCTGAAGCGCTCGCCGTCGGTGCCCGGCGAGGGGTCCTCGGTGACCTCGAAGCGCACCATCCCCCACGCGCGCAGAGCGGTCGCCACACGCGCCGCGGTGCCCGCGGGCCCCGCCCACGTGCACTCGGCGCGCACGGTTCCCGGTGCCGCGCCCTGCGCGGACCAGTCCAGTACGACACGGGCGTCCAGGACGCCCGCGATCGCCCACTCGACGTGCGGGCTGACCGCAGACGGCGACGAGTGGACGTAGATCACGCCACGGGTGCTCACTGCTGACCTCCGGCTCGACGAGAAGCGCCTTCCCCAACGTCCTCGTCACCCGACGGCCCCACGGATCACACCGCGCTGCAGTGTGCACCGTGGGACGGGTGTGGCGCCAGTGCCCGTTCGGTTCTGGGCGTGTCGCGCAGCGTGTCCGTAGAGTCGTCACACCGTGACCGAGGAGCACCGGCCGAGCACGGGTGGTGCCCGCTTCGCCGAGGTCTTCGCCGACGCGCAGTTCCGGGCGCTGTGGGTCGCCCAGCTCCTCTCGGTGCTCGGCGACCAGGTGGCCCGTGTCGCGCTCGCCGTCCTCGTCTTCACCGAGACCGCGTCCGCCGGCCTCACCGCGCTGACCTACGCGCTGACCTTCCTGCCCGACCTCGTCGCCGGCCCCCTGCTCTCGGGCATCGCCGACCGCGCGCCGCGCCGGGCGACGATGGTCGTCACCGACCTGCTGCGCGCCGGGCTGCTCGCGCTCATGGCCGTGCCCGGCACCCCGTTCTGGGTGCTGTGTGCCCTCGTGGTCGCGGGGCAGCTCCTGGCCGCCCCCTTCGCCGCGGCGCGGGCGGCGATCCTGCCGCACGTCCTCTCCGGCGACCGCTACGTCGTGGCCTCGGCGGTGTCCGGCACGACCTACCAGAGCGGTCAGGTGCTCGGCTTCGCGCTCGGCGGACCGCTGGTGGCGCTGGTCGGGGTGCCGGGCGCGCTGCTCGCCGACGCGGCGACGTTCGTCCTCTCCGCCCTGGTGCTGCAGCTCGGGGTGGCCGAGCAGCGGGCGACGGCGACCCCCGCCACGCGGACGGCGGGGCTGCGCGAGGGAACGCGGATCGTCCTGGGCGACCGGCGCCTGCGCGCGCTCGTGGCCCTGGCGTGCGTCTCGTCGTTCGTGGTGACGATCGAGGGCCTCGCCGCGCCCTACGCGGCGGCGCTGGGCGGCGGCCTGCTCGCGGTGGGCCTGCTGCTGGCGGCGAACCCGCTCGGGGCGGCGCTGGGCATCGTCGTCGTCGCGCGCCTGGTGCCGCCGGCGCGGCGCGACCGCCTGCTCGGACCGCTCGCGGTGGCCTCGTGCGTCCCGCTGGTCGCGTCGGCGCTCGATCCCCCGCTCGCGGGGCTGATCGCGCTGTGGGTGCTCTCGGGGATCGCCTGCGCCTACCAGGTGCCGGCGAACGCCGCGTTCGTCGCCGCCGTGCCCGACGCCCACCGGGGCCAGGCCTTCGGGCTCGCGGTGACCGCCCTGCGCGTCACCCAGGGCGTCGGCGTGCTCCTCGCGGGCCTGCTGGCCGAGCGCACGGGCCCGGCGACGGCGGTGGCCGTGGCGGGAGCGCTCGGGGTCGTCGTGGCCCTCGTCTGCGCGGCGGCGTGGACGCGGGCGCGGTGAGCGGGCCCCGGAGCGAGCGAGGGGCGCCCTGACTGCCTCGGAGGCAGCGAGGGCGCCCTTCGCTCCGCGGGACGGCGCGCGCCTAGTGCCAGTTGGAGTCGCGGTGCCCGTCCGAGTCCGCG